>JAPPOI010000404.1 GCA_028818055.1 Boseongicola sp. | reverse complement strand
GAGCAGTCTTTGCGTCTTGCGCTTTTGCCAAAAGATGCCGCCGACGCGCGATCGGCAATTATCGAAATACGACCGGGAACAGGTGGCGATGAAGCCGCTCTTTTTGCCGGTGACCTTTTGCGCATGTATCAACGGTATGCTGAAGCCAAAGGGTGGAAGTTCTCGATTGTTGAAATGTCCGAGTCTGAATTGGGCGGTGTCAAAGAAGCGGTGGTGAACGTTTCTGGAGACGGAGTGTTCGCGAAATTGAAGTTCGAGTCAGGCGTGCATCGTGTGCAACGGGTGCCAGAAACGGAATCCGGTGGGCGTATTCACACATCGGCAGCGACTGTTGCCGTTCTTCCCGAGGCGGAAGAGGTCGACATCGATATTCCAACAACAGATATTCGCATTGATACAATGCGTGCCAGTGGGGCCGGGGGGCAGCATGTGAACACCACTGACTCAGCGGTTCGCATTACGCACATACCCACTGGAATTGTCGTCACATCTTCGGAAAAATCTCAACATCAGAACCGCGCAATTGCCATGCAGGTTCTGCGGGCCAAACTATATGATGCCGAGCGCCAAAGAGCTGCCGACGAACGCGCGGCCGATAGGAAGGCGCAAGTCGGCTCGGGCGACCGTTCCGAGCGCATTCGAACATACAACTTCCCGCAAGGTCGAATGACAGACCACCGGATCGGGCTGACGCTGTATCGACTGAACGAGATCATGCAGGGTGACCTTGAAGAAGTCGTCGATGCATTGATTGCAGAGGATCAGGCTGAGCGACTGGCCGAGCAGGGGCTGTGACACCCGATGAAGCGAAGCTGTGGGCTCGACGTCAGCTTGAAGCCGCTGGCGTTGCTGACCCAGCCGGCGACGCACGAAGGCTTTGGCAGTTCGCCGTTCCCGACAAAGCAGATCATTTAGAGCGCTTTGTTGATCTTATTGTTCGTCGATCGAACCGGGAACCTGTGTCTCACATCACGGGTCGAAGGGCGTTTTGGAAACATGAGTTCACGGTCACCAACGAGGTTCTTGACCCTCGACCCGAAACCGAAACGCTCATCGAATGTGCTTTAGAGCATTCTTTTCAGCGCGTGCTCGATCTAGGGACAGGGTCGGGGTGTATCGTGATATCGCTTTTGCATGAGCGGCCGGACGCAACGGGTTTGGCTACTGATATTTCGGAAGGCGCGCTGGACATCGCCCGATCAAATGCAAATTCCATTCTGGAACCGGGGCGTTTGGAATTGAAAGTCTCAGACTGGTTTGAGCGCATTGACAGCAAGTTTGATCTTATCGTTTCAAATCCGCCGTACATTTCTGCAAATGAAATGAGTAAATTGGAGCCTGAAGTTCAGAAGTTTGAGCCTAGACAAGCTTTGACGGATGAGGCGGACGGGTTAGAGGCCTATCGCGCAATTACTGATGGGGCTTTGGATCATCTCACCGAAGGTGGCCGCCTTTTGGTCGAGATTGGTCACACTCAAGCTCAGGACGTAATGAAACTGTTCGTTGATGGCGGCTTTGGCGACGTTAAGGCAGTTCGCGACCTTGGTGGCGCCGAACGCGTGATTTCTGGCCAAAAACGTTGAATTTTCAGCGTCAAACACCAGATATTGCGGGTTGTTGCCGACCAGATGGGCACATTTCCGAGGATATTCCCTCAAAAATCACAAATTATCCTTGCCCTACGCACTTCCACTAGCTAGATCCCTTGGTGCGGAATGTGGAAGCTGTTGAACATTCCCCCGCTGCTCATCAATCCTTGCACGGAAGAACTAACCCAGAGATGGGACGACCATAAAAAGGCCGCGCAAGACCAGATCAAAGGCTGGAAAAAAGTTTTATGAGATCCTCGAAGTCACGTTCGCGCAATAAGTCGAACCGAAACCGTTCGGTCGGCAACATTGTAAATCGTGTGTTTGATAGTTCTGGTCCAGAGGGCAAGGTGCGTGGCACGCCTCAGCAGATCATCGACAAGTACAACCAGTTGGCGCGTGACGCCCAGCTGTCAAACGACCGGGTAGCGGCTGAAAACTTCCAGCAACATGCCGAACACTATCTGCGCATGTTGGCAGAAGCGCAGCGTGAGATGCAGGACCGTCAGCAGCAGAACCAGCAGCGGCGTCAGGACGAGCAACAGCAGCCAAATGCATCCGAGGACGGCGATAACCAGTCTCGAGGTCAGGGCAAGCGCGATCAACGCGCGGACAACGACGCCAAGCCAGCAGAAACAGGCGACGTCGTTGAAGCTTCGGCGGAAGATGCCGGGTTGGTTGAAACACCCGAAGAACGGCCACAACGCCAGCGTCGTTCTCGCAGCAAAAAGCCGGAAGCACCGGCTGCGGTCGATATGGGATCTGAACCTCAGCCTGAGATCGTAGCGAACGATCCTCCTAAAGACGCCGCCGAATAATCTCTATCAGCTAGACAAGTAAACGGGCCAACGCGCAGAATTGCTCGAGCGTGACCACTTCGGCGCGATCTGTCGGCTTGATGCCTGCAGCCGCTAGTTTGTCTTCCAAATCGTTTGTCAGGCCTTTCAAGCTCGCCCGCATCATTTTTCGTCGCTGATTGAAGGCGCGTGCCACCAAGTCGGTCAAAACCTTGGGATTGGCGGGAAAACGTGGCGCGTCCAACGCCTTAAGGTGAACGACCGACGAGCGGACTTTCGGTGGCGGTGTGAACGCTTCCGGAGGCAGATCCATCACGATTCTGGCGTCGGTACGCCATGCTGTCAGTATGGAAAGCCGTCCGTAGGCCTTTGAGCCTGGCTGCGCGACAAGACGTTCAGCGACCTCGCGCTGGAACATCAAAGTCAGGCTTGTCCATTGTGGCGGCCATTGAGGCACATCCAGCCAACGCGTCAATAGCTCGGTGCCAACGTTGTAGGGCAAGTTGGCAACCACTTTAATGGGTGCATTCAAATGCTCGGCCATGTCGATGTCCAACGCGTCATCGTTGATAACTTTCAGTCGGCCCGGATAGTGATCCGCAATCTGTGCGAGTGCTGGCAGGCACCGCGCATCTTTTTCGACGGCGAGTACACGGCGTGCGCCCTCGGCTAATAATCCACGGGTCAATCCGCCTGGGCCGGGTCCAACTTCAAGGACGTCAAATTCGGTCAAATCGCCGGCTGCGCGTGCGATCTTTGCTGTGAGGTTAAGGTCCAGAAGAAAATTTTGACCCATTGATTTGCGGGCGGACAGTCCGTACTCAGCGATCACCTGGCGCAACGGAGGAAGCGTGTCGATTGCACTCATGAATTTCGCCGCTCAGCCATTTGCGAAGCAAGTTTGATGGCCTCGATCATCGAAGTCGGATCGGCGACTCCTTTGCCGGCAATGTCGAATGCAGTGCCATGATCAGGCGACGTTCGGACAAAAGGAAGGCCCAGAGTTACGTTCACGCCTTTGTCGAATGCCAAGGTCTTGATCGGGATGAGAGCTTGGTCATGGTACATCGCAATCGCAACGTCGTAGTTTTTGCGCGCGGCTGCATGAAACATTGTGTCGGCGGGTAAGGGACCCATTAGGGACATTCCTTGATCCCGCAAACGGTCACAAACCGGCAAAATGATATCGCCGTCTTCCGAACCGAGCATACCGTTTTCGCCAGCATGGGGATTCAACCCGGCGACGGCGATCTTTGGGTCAACGATTCCAAAGTCGGTTTTCATCGCCGCGTGTACTATCTGTATTGTCTCTTCAAGTAAGACCGAGCTTAGCGCGTTTGGAACGTCTTTCAGCGGAATGTGAATGGTTGCCGGAACCACGCGAAGTTCATCGCTTGCCAGCATCATTACCGCGCGGGAGGCACCGCCGAGATGTTCCAAAAACTCCGTGTGGCCAGGAAATTGGAATTCCGCATGCGTCACCAGTTCATATTTAGAAATTGGCGCGGTACAGAGCCCGCCGACTTTACTGGATTTGGTCAATTCAACCGCGCGCTCAATGGCGGCAATAACTCCGCTTGCATTCCCCGGTTCCGGTCGCCCGGGAGAGGCAAGGGCCGCGAATTCGATTGGGTGTACTGGAAGGCACTGTGATGAGATCAGCTGGGGGTCGTCAGAGTTATCCAGAACCTTATACGGTGTGCCATCTGGCAAGTGTCGAGGGTCGCCGACCCAGATGATCGGATATTCTTCGCGAAGCTGCGACCAGGCCGCGACCGCGATTTCCGGGCCAATCCCGGAAGGGTCTCCGCAAGTGACCGCAATGGGCGCGCGCGAACGGCGTGCCATGACCTAGTTCACAACATCAGCGACGAAAGTGTTCGCACGGAGATCAGCGAGATGGTCCGCCGCGATCGTGCCCAAGCGCGCGTCAATCAGCCGATTACCGACCAAATCCAGATCAACTTCGCTTTCGAGTGACGCACGTCTTGCACACAGCATTAGAACGTTTGATTGACCGTTTCGGGCGATCACAGTGGCTTCGCCGACGTCCATTCCGGCGATTGAATTTCGAACATCTGCAGGAAGCTGCGAAGCGGCCAATGTTTCGCGGACGAGCCGCTCTTCGGGCAAGCCCTTCGCTATACCAAAAAGGTCATCGCAGGCGTCGATCTCGTTCAACAAGACCGTGGCGGCCGCAGGCCCTTCTTCCACGACGAACAATGCATAGTCGATGGACAAGTCGCTAGGCGCCCCGCCTTCTGCGCGTTCGATGTTACGCAAGAAGAATACGCCGATGGCGTTTTCGAGATTAACTGGTTGGCTGGCTTGTCCGGGTGTCAAAGCGGACACGATACCCTGAATCTCGGCTGGCAAGCTTTCCAATGCCACCCAATTCAGCGCGCCCCCACGGTTGCGTGACGGTGAAACCGAGTACTGACGCGCGGCAATCGCAAAGTCAGCCTCGGACGTGATCGTTGTTATTTGTGCAGCACGTTCTCGTGACGCGCGTGTTGTTTCGGGCGTGGTGGCTGGAAGTAGGATCTCCGAAACAAGAACACGAAGCCCACCTTCGGTGCCGGTCTGAGCCAAAGTACGTTCGACTTGCGAAACCGGAATGCTGCGCGCTTCATCACCAAATCGCGCTCGCACGTATTCACGCCAAATGATGCCCGCGCTGACAAAATCGCGGAATGTCTCGGAGCTTACTCCGCCTTGACCTAATAGGGTCACAAATTGGTCAACCGTGAGATTCGCGCGTCCTGCGAACTCTGTCATGGCGTTCAGAACGGTCTCATCGGTTAACGCAATTCCGGCGCTGGAAGCGGCCTGCCGCTGAATGGCTTCGTTAATCAATTGCTCACGTGCCAGTTCGCGCGGATCACCGGGCGCGTTCAGCAAAGAAAGGAAAAGCGTGCGCTGATCCAACTGGTATCTGAGGACCGGCGTGTCACCGACTTCGATAACTGGTGTGAAGCGGTTTTGTGCTATACCGGCGTTTGTCGTCCCAGCGACGACCAGCAAAAATGCGACCAACAGTTTAAGTGGACCAATCATACATGCCCTCTTCATCCGTTACAGGATCCGGTGCCCGCTGCTGTCGAGCGTCCATTGCCAACACCCAGTAGTGAAACGCGAAACCCGAATTCCGTCGTTGGCGTCACACTAGTCGAGGTTGCGAAGCGACGCGAGAGCGAAAGCGCAAGGCGCAAACATTCGTTTTCAAAGTCCAATCCGACGCCTGCTCTTGCGGCGCGTCCTTCGTTAAAGTCGTAACGCCAGTCGGTACGGGCCGTCCAAGTGTCGTTCAGTTGCAGTGAACCGTCGAAGGACCATTCCGACAGTCGATCGTTTCGTCCTTCGAGTGGTTCGGGTTCGGCGAAAAGATAGGTGGTGGATACACCACCACGCTCAAATGCCCAATCAACGCGGGTTTCGCTTAGTGTGAACGCGACATTGTCGTCCAACAAAGAACGCGTCGAAACTGACAAGCTTTCGTTCAGACCCAATCGCGCAGCCAGAAGCCACTCGGATTGATCACCAGCAAGCCCGCTCGATGCGGAGAAACTGAGATTTCCGTCAAGGCTGGCCACACGGCCGACAGCGACGTCTAGATCCCAACCTGCAGAGGATCTTCGTGACCAACTCACTCCGGTTGCCAGGCGCGCACCGTCTTCTGCGCCGTCTACACCAGGGAACCTGGTTTGTGAGAACAAGTTGGCCTCATCGAACTCGATGATGCGGCTGTCTTCCAACGGTACGGCTTGACCACCGGTGTTTGCGTAGTCAAGGCGTATGACTGGCTGGATAACATCCACAGTGCCATCGCTTTGTCCGCGGGCGAAGGGCCATCTGAGTTCGACCGCACCTCTTGGAACGAACCTGGACAAGTTAGTGTCGAAGTTAGAATCCTGACCGACGTTGTACGCATCAAATCGGACGCCCAATTCGCTGTCGGCGACAATGCCTGGGCCAAGAATGTCTTGCCGGCTCCAATCCACACCACCACCGATGCGACTGACGTCACGGCCATCTACATCGACGGAGGAAGGGCGGTTCAAAGCTGCAAAGTCGATGCGTGCGGTGGCTTCGCCTCCGAACAATTTCAGGCTTGGAATGTCACGAAGATAGGTTAGCTCTATGTATCTGTCTGGAAGCGTGTCGCGAATTGGGATTTCACTTTCCCGAAGTGTACGAAACTCGGTGGCACTTGCTCTGAATAGGTCTTTTTCGCGAACTCGCGTTAATGCCAGCTCATTATTGAGTCGGTCTTTTTCAGAATAGTCGTACGTAAAGAGGTAGCCCGCGTCCGACACAAACTCAACTTGGCCGGTTAACAGGAACTCGCGTGGTAGTCTTAACTCTGCGGTTCCAAAGAAGTACCCACGGCTACCTTCGATCTCATCCTCACTGATTGCACCTTGGATGTCGATGCGTCCGTTTTTGATTTCCTGTCTGAGGTTGAACTCCAAGGTCTGAGTCTTCGTGGCAATGTATGGAGTCAATGTCAGGTCAGCGTGGTCACCCAGCGCAATGAAGTAGGGGAGCTTGATGCCAGTGCCGAGGTCAGAAGAGGTTTGCAATCGCGGAATCAAATACCCTGTCGCGCGGTCCAGAGTAGGATCGGGTAACCGCAACCTCGGAAGATAGAAGATAGGAACGCCAGCAAAGCGAAATTGCGCGCCCTCAAAATATAGTTGCCGCTCTTGGGTGTCGTGGATCACGCGATTTGCCCGGATATCCCACAATGGGGTCTGACTGTTTGCGCACACTCGGCACGACGAGGAAACGACGCGGCTCAACGTCGTAAATCTGCCATCAACACGCGAGATGCGGTTGGCCGCGAGCTGGAGTTGCTGGTCTAAAACCAATCTGGCCGACGTCAGAACGCCATTTGCAAGATCTTGATCCAGGGTTGCCTGTTCGGCAATCAGCACATTGCCATCGGGCTGGATCACAGTAATCGGGCCTGAGATTGAAAGCTGGTCGCCGGCTTCCGAATACACGACGCGCTCGGCACGCAGTTCACTTCCTTGATAAAAGACCGTCACATTGCCTTCGGCAGTGATACGTCCTGCCTGATCGAAGAAAACCCGATCAGCAATAAGCGAGGCAGATTCCTGCGCTACCAATGGCGGCGCAAAGAAGGTGAATAGTACTACAAACCACGTACGAAGAAGGGCAGATGCCTTGATCATCCGTCCTCCAAATGCAGCAATAGGCCCAAAGGCAAAAGAACGGCAGCGATCGGAGGTGCCCAACTGGCCATAACGATGGGAATTTGGCCGTTCTCACCAAGGATACCAGCAAAGTTTCGAATGAAATACAGCGAGAAACCAAGTCCAAGCGCCAACATGACCATCAAGCCAGTTCGACCAAATCGCGTGTGTCTCATAGTAAACCCGGCGCCAATCAGGACCATCGAAACAAGCAGAATTGGTAGAGCTAGCTCCATGTGGAAATACGTTCGGTGTTTTCGCGCTGAGAATCCGGCAGCCTCCAGTTGGGAAATGAATCGCGGCAATTCCCAAATGGGAATTGCTGAAGGCGTTCCAAAACTGTCGATGATTTGATCTCGCGTCAAATTTGACGCCAGACTCATCCGGTCGGCTTCAAAAGCCACTTCTTCAGGAACGCCCTCGGTTTCAGAAAAACGCCATTCCTTGGCTTGGTCAATGCGCCACGCGCCCAGCGTCAAAGTCGCGCGATCAGCTTCGATCCGGTAGACAGCACGGCCCTCAGGGTCGAAGCCGTAAAAAGTTACTCCGGTCAATTCTGTACCATCGAGATTTGAGCCTTCCGCGCGAATGACGGTTTGTCCGCGAGCGTCCCCCTGACGAAGCCAAAGGCCTTCACTGGTAACCGAGACCACTGATGTGCCGGCACCAGTCAATCGACCGGCAAGATTTTCGTATTGCCGGGATGTTGCCGCGACGATGGGATTAACCGCCGCAACGGCGATCACGCCAATGAACGTTGTGAGGATAACCGGCGCGGCAAGGCTTTTCAGGGCAGACCG
>JAPPOI010000111.1 GCA_028818055.1 Boseongicola sp. | reverse complement strand
TAGTAATCACGCCGCATCTGGAAGCTTTTGGCGACGGTTGAGCAGTTTGGAATTCTGCGGCCCACCGTGCGCAAGTGATTGAATATTCACGACCTTTTGGACCGGGCAAAGAAATCTGCAAGCGTCGGCTTCGCTGCGCATATGAAGATTGTTGAAGACTATGATCCGTCACTGCCGGCGACATTCGTCGATGGCGACCAGATGCTTCAGGTGTTTCTGAACCTGATCAAAAATGCGGCCCAAGCCTCTGAAGGCGAGAGCGGCACGATCCGACTTAAAACATTCTATGACATGTCCTTGCGATTGCGCCGCAAGGATGGAACGGCGTCACTGCCGCTAAATGTTGAAATTTACGACGACGGGCCCGGATTGCCGGCAGAGCTGGCACCTGACATTTTTGAGCCTTTCGTTTCTGGTCGCGAGAACGGCACAGGGCTTGGCCTGGCCTTGGTGTCAAAGATCGTCTCGGACCACGAAGGCTGGATCAGCGTTGACAGCGTTCCAGGACGCACAGTTTTTCGAATATCGCTTCCGGTCGCGCCAAAGGATGCGCCGTCGTGAAGCAAGGAAATTTGAGGAGAGGGTAACTCATGGACGGAACAATTCTGGTCGCTGATGACGACAGAACGATCCGAACTGTCTTGACGCAGGCGCTCACCCGGGCGGGCTGCAAGGTGCACGCGACATCGTCGCTTGTCACCTTGATGCGCTGGGTCGAGGAAGGAAAAGGCGACCTTGTGATTTCCGACGTCATCATGCCGGATGGGAACGGTCTGGATCAGTTGCCTAAGATTACCGAGATGCGGCCTGGACTGCCTGTCATCGTAATATCGGCGCAGAACACCATCATGACTGCCGTTCAGGCGACCGAGGCCGAAGCCTACGATTACCTGCCCAAGCCATTTGACCTACCGGACCTGATGAAGCGCACGGCACGCGCTCTTGAGGTAAAGCGCAAGGCCCCGACGGCGGCAAAAGCAGAGGCTGGGGCTGAGCCAACGGACGATTTGCCGCTAGTCGGTCAGACCCCGGCCATGCAGACGCTATACCGCCTGATCGCACGGGTCATGAATGTTGACTTGCCCGTGCTGATCACGGGTGAAAGCGGAACAGGAAAGTCCTTGATCGCGCGCGCCATTCACGACCTGTCAGATCGACGGACGCTTCCATTTGTCGTGGCAACTGCGTCTGACCTGGCCGAGATGGAAGGTCCGGCAACGTTGATCAGTCGCGTGAAAAACGGAACGCTCTTGTTCGACGAAGTCAGCGATTTGACGCTTGATGCGCAGGCCCGGATTGTTCGGATGTTGGACAGCTTTACCGACAACGCCCCGCGCATCATGGCAACCAGTCTCGCCAATCTCTCCAGCAAGCTGGAAGAGGGCGCCATCCGGCAAGACCTTTATTACCGGCTTGGTGGCGTCACGCTGGCTGTACCGCCGCTTCGAGAGCGCGTGGACGATATTGCGCTTCTAGCCGATCATTTCTTTGGCCGAAGCGAACGCGATGGTCTTCCCGTTCGGACCTTGTCGGCTGACGCGCTGAACTTGGTGCGTGCGTATTCCTGGCCTGGCAACGTGCGTCAGCTTGAAAACACTGTCCGACGGCTCGCTATCGCGGGTGGAGAAGATAGCGTCGGTCGAACCGAGGTGGAAACCGTTCTGGCGGACCAGCCCGCCATCGAACCGATTACAGGTGCCGGAGACACCGAGCGCCTGTCGGCGTCGATCGAAAAGCATCTTCGCCGCTACTTTGATCTTCATGGCGGGCAACTTCCACCGCCGGGTCTTTATCAGCGAATCCTGCGCGAGATGGAGCTTCCACTGATCGAAATCGCATTGGATGCCACGGGTGGAAATCAGGCGAAGTGCGCAGATCTGCTCGGAATTAACCGAAATACCCTCAGAAAGAAGATCACAGAGCTCGATATCCGCGTGACACGCCGCCGCAAATTGATGTAAAACCGCAACATAAGCGTGGCCAATCCGCATCTGTGGATAACTTGGCCACTAAATAAGGCGGTCGCCGCTTTTCGCGGCACACTATATCGGAGCATCCGGGTGACGGGGCGCGCGCGGAACGGAACTTGGGAAAAACTGAACCGTCTCAGACGGATGCGGCGCGTGCAAAACGCGGCAACATTCCTTCTTGTGGCCTGTGGACCCATTCTCGCAATCGCGACGTTCTTGATTTTGGGGCCGCTCGACCGAACGTCTACCGCCCTTTCTCTGCGACTCGTTTTGCTGGCTGACTTGGTCTACGTGCTGCTACTTGCGGCGCTGGTATTGACCCGCATCGGCTCGATGGTGGCCGCTCGGCGCGCGAAATCGGCAGGCTCCCGCTTGCACCTGCGGCTGACCGGCATCTTCGCTATTATCGCTTTGATCCCGACGGTTACGGTCGCCATTTTTGCGGGTTTGACGATCAATATCGGCCTTGAAGGGTGGTTTTCAGAGCGCGTGCGTGGGGTTGTTGGGGCGTCGATTTCAGCCGCTGAGGCCTATCAATCGGACGAACGGAATGACCTCTCTGAGGATACAAAAACACTTGCGGGATTCTTGAACACCGCCCGGGTGCGAAGCGTATTCGTGTCAGACGGAGAGTTGCGGCAGCTATTGGCCCAAGGCCAGAATGAAATCCAGCGTGGCTTGGAAGAAGCCTACGTCATCGACGGCACCGCTGCCATCCGTACACGTGGCGAGCGCTCTTATTTGTTCGACTTCGAAGAGCCAACCGCTGAGCAGATGCAGCAGGCTGCCTCTGGTGAGACTGTCATCATTGAAGATCTAGCCGTCAACGAGATGCGAGCGTTGGTTCGTCTAACTGCTTATCCTGACAGGTTTCTATATGTGTCGCGCGAAGTCGATGGACGTATCCTCGGGCTTCTCGATGAGGCCGAGGAAACATCTCAGTTGTACACGCAGTTGGAACAAGAGCGTGGCCGCATCGTCTTTGAATTTGGGCTGTTGTACCTCGGGTTCGCAGTAATCTTGATCCTGGCTGCGATCTGGCTTGGTCTGTGGCTGGCCGAGCGGCTTTCTCGACCCGTTGGTCGACTGGCTGGCGCGGCGCAGCGCGTGGGTACTGGCGACCTCGATGTTCGCGTTCTGGAAGAAGAGGGCGACGACGAGATCGCGATGCTCGGCCGTATCTTCAACCAGATGACGCGTCAGCTCAAAGGCCAGCGGGAAGCCCTGTTGTCGAACAACCGTCAGATCGAAAGCAGGCGACGCCTGTTTGACAGCGTGCTGTCCTCGGTCACAGCCGGCGTCATTGGATTAGATGTAGACGGCAAGGTTGCATTCGTGAACCGATCTGCTGAACGCATTCTGCGTGTCGAAGATGAAATCGGGTTGTCCACTCCGATTGACGTCGTCGTACCGGAGTTCGCGCCGCTTCTTGAGCGATTAAAAGACAGCAACAAAGATACCGATCAGGACGAAATTCGTCTCTCACGCAAAGGCGTGGCCGAAACGCTTCTTGTTCGGATGGCGAAACGTCGCTCAGACGATGACGAAGAAGAAGGTTACGTGATTGCTTTCGACGACGTCACCGATCTTGTAACCGCTCAGCGTATGGCGGCCTGGGGTGATGTCGCACGCAGAATTGCGCATGAAATCAAAAATCCGCTTACACCCATTCAGCTTTCGGCAGAGCGCATCAAACGAAAGTTTCGCGACAATGTCGGTGAAGAAGCCGATCTTCTGGACAGCATGACTGACGTAATAGTGCGTCAAACCAATGATTTACGGCGCATAGTTGATGAATTCTCCAAGTTTGCGCGAATGCCAGAACCAGAAGCCAGCCGCAATGATCTGGTCGAATTGGTGCGCGACGCTGTGGTGCTCCAACAAGCGGCCTCGGGAGACGTGAAGATCACGATGGATGTGCCGGACGAACCGGTCTGGGTCGACTTGGATACCACGATGATTGGTCAAGCGCTTACGAATTTGATCAAGAACGCCGGGGAAGCCATTGAATCCCTTGTTGAAAAAGGCTCTGCACCAGCTAATCACGAGCCGCGAGTCACCGTCGAATTGGATCGTTTTGAAGGCCAGGCACGCATCCGTATCAGCGATAATGGCATCGGTCTTCCAGAAGATCGTTCCCGATTGTTCGAGCCTTACGTAACAACCCGCGACAAAGGCACCGGCCTGGGCCTGCCAATCGTGAAAAAGATCGTTGTCGAGCATGGCGGAACGCTCACGCTCGACGATGCAAACCCCCTCGACCCATCAGGTCAAATCGGTGCGTGCGCCGAGATATTATTGCCGCTCAGTGCGGCGAACCACCCAATCAGCGACCTGCAGGTCGCAGAATGAAAAAGCAGTAGGAGGCGAAAATGGGCGACATTTTGATCGTCGACGATGAACGGGATATCCGCGAGCTGATATCCGATATTTTGAAAGACGAAGGGTTCACCACCCGGCTTGCTGGCAATTCCGAAGACGCCATGGCCGAAATGAATAAAGAAGCGCCTTCGCTCATGATCCTCGATATCTGGCTGAAAGACAGCCACATGGACGGGATCGATATTCTCAAGGCCGTGAAACGCGACAATCCAGATGTGCCTGTGATCATCATTTCGGGCCACGGCAATATCGAGATTGCGGTCGCTGCCATCAAACAAGGCGCCTACGATTTCGTTGAGAAACCGTTCAATATTGACCAACTCATGGTCGTCGTGACGCGCGCAATGGAAACGTCACGCCTTCGCCGTGAAAATTCCGAGCTTCGCCGTAAAGATGTCACCACCACCGATATGGTCGGGTCATCACAGGCCTTCCGCACGTTGAAAGCACAGCTGGATAAGGTGACGAAATCCAACGGGCGTGTGATGCTTTCAGGCGGCGCAGGAGCCGGTAAAGAGATCGCTGCACGTTATATTCACACCAACTCCGACCGGGCGGACGGTCCGTTCATCACGGTTAACTCCGCCTCGATCGAGCCTGACCGGATGGAAGAGGTCTTGTTTGGCCGTGAGTCGTCAGGCCGAGGCATCGAGCCGGGATTGTTGGAACAGGCGCATGGCGGCGTGATTTTCTTTGATGAGATCGGTGATATGCCACTTGGCACCCAGTCTAAAATCCTACGCGTTTTGACCGAGCAGCAATTCCAACGCGTGGGTGGCTCGGACAACGTGCGTGTTGACCTTCGGGTTATTTCTTCGACGAATAAGAACCTTGAAAAGGCTGTCGAAGACGAAGAGTTCCGGCAAGAATTGTATCATCGCCTGAACGTGGTTCCGATTGAGGTTCCGTCACTGGCTGAACGTCGCGAAGACATCCCTGAGCTGGCGACGTCTTTCATTGCCGACTTCAACAAAACCCAAGGCCTGCCATTGCGTGAGCTGACCGAAGACGCAGTAGCAATGCTTCAAACAATGCCGTGGCCAGGCAACGTTCGGCAGCTGAAGAACATCATCGAACGTGTTCTGATCCTCGGGTCGGATAAGGACGAGATTACAGCCTCGGATATCCCCGGGGGAGCCAACGAAACCGAAGAGGCGGAAGAGGGCCGTGTTGTACTTTCAGGCAGCTTGGCGATGCTACCACTTCGTGAGGCGCGCGAGCTGTTTGAACGAGAGTATTTGCTCACTCAAATCAACCGATTTGGCGGCAATATTAGTCGGACAGCCGGGTTTGTGGGAATGGAGCGTTCGGCGCTTCATCGCAAGCTTAAGTCTTTGAATGTCGTAACTTCTAACCGGTCGGGGACGCGATTTGCCACCGTTGCTGAAGAAGCATCGGAAGACGCATAAGGGTGTTTCCGCCGTTCAAGGTCTCTTGCAAGGCCTTGCGGGGCGTGTAACACCTGATTGACTAGGGCGAAGCTGAGGCGCGCATGAGAGTCATTATCTGCGGAGCAGGGCAGGTTGGCTGGCAAATTGCCAAACACCTGTCGAGTGAACGCAACGATGTCACGGTCGTCGACAATAACGCCGACCTCGTCCGCCGGATCACTGATACGTTGGATGTGCAAGGTATCGCGGGACACGCGAGCTATCCGGACATCCTTGAGCGGGCGGGTGCGCGGGACGCCGATATGATTATCGCCGCCACCTTCTCCGACGAAGTGAACATGGTCACCTGTCAGGTGGCGCATTCGATTTTTGCCATCCCCCGTAAGGTTGCACGGCTCAGGGCGCAAAGTTATCTGACAGCGATCTATTCAGACCTTTATCGACGCGATCACATGCCGATCGACGTGGTGATCAGCCCTGAACGCGAAGTCGCCGAAGCGGCGCTCAGAAGATTGTCGTCGCCATCGGCCTTCGAGACCGAAATGTTTCTCGAAGGCAAAGCGCAGCTGCTTGGCATCCAGCTTGATGAAGACTGCCCGGTCATAAACACACCGCTTCGACAGCTGACGGATTTGTTTTCCACCCTTCGGGCAATCGTCGTCGGTGTGCGCCGGGGCGGCAAACTTTTTGCGCCTGAGCCGAATGATCAATTGTTCCCCGGTGATCAGGTGTACGTCGTGACAGACGTGGAGGACGTGAACCGTACCTTTGAAATCTTTGGGAAAACGACCAAACGGCAAGAGCGTGTCGTCATTGTTGGCGGCGGTAATGTCGGCTTGGCAGTTGCCAAGGCTCTGGAACAGCGCACAGAAAGGCTGCGTGCGAAAGTGATTGAGAAAAACCGCACATGCGCGGAACACGCAGCGGATGCTTTGGAACGCACGATCGTACTGAACGGCGATGGCCTGAACATGGAATTGCTGGCTGAAGCTGGCGTGGATCGGGCAGACGCCGTCTTGGCAGTGACCGACGATGATAAAACCAATCTATTGGCCAGTGTGCGCGCGAAACAGGCGGGATGTCCGATGACCATAGCCTTGGTCAATGATCCCACGCTGATCCCATTGCTCGACCCGCTTGATGTCGACGCCTACATCAATCCGCGTGGCACCACAGTCAGCTCGATCCTCCGGCACATTCGCCACGGTCGTGTGCGGGGTGTGTATTCGATCGGCGATGCCGAAGCCGAAGTGATCGAAGCGCAAATCTTGTCGACCTCGCCATTGGCCGGACAGAAGATCAGGAACATCGATTTCCCGGAAGGCGTTTTGGTCGGGGCCGTCTTGAAGGAAGGCAAGGTCGTAAAACCGCAAGGCGATACAAGAATTGATGAAGGCGACGTTATCGTCGTCTTTACGCTTGCCGCGGACGTCCCGGAAGTCGAGCGGCTGTTCCAGGTCACAATCGACTTTTTCTGATGTCTTGGCTCCTGCGCCTGCCCCTGTTTGTCCTGCTCATTGGTCTTGCGGCAGCAGCGATGCTGGTGCCGGCCATGCACGCCTACGTCGTGCGGGATTTGGAAGTTGCGCGGGCCTTTTTCTATTCGGCGGTCGTGGGGTTCGCATTGTTCGGCCTTCTGGGCATTACGACCGCGAGTTTCAACGTCCGTCGTCAGGCGCGAAGCCATTTGATTTCGATGATGGCGTGCTTCAGCGTGCTGCCGCTTTATCTTGCGTTGCCCTTCGCCGAGGTGGTTCGTGACACACATTTTCTGAATGCATACGTTGAAATGGTGTCGTGTATCACCACGACAGGACTGACTCTTTTTGAAGCTGAGCGTCTTCCTGACAGTCTTCATCTTTGGCGGGCGTTAGTTGGATGGCTTGGCGGCTTTTTCATCTGGGTCGCTGCCATTGCAGTTCTGGCGCCGCTAAGCCTCGGTGGTTTTGAAGTTGATTCAAGTTCAAGTGCTGGGCAGGGATCGGCTGCTGCAACCGCCACAGACGGAAGCCAGGTCGACGCTTCAGCGCGTATCCTGCGCTATGCAACGCGATTTGCTCCCGTCTACGCATTGATCACCGGGGCGCTTTGGGTAGCTCTTCTGATCGCCGGCGAAACCTCACTTGTCGCCGTCAGCCACGCCATGTCGACGATCGCGACGTCCGGCATCAGCCCGCTGGATGGCGGAACAACCGAAGCCGTTTCTGGTTACCGTGGCGAAGCCATCGTCTGGCTGTTCTTCATTTTTGCTCTATCGCGGGTCACATTTTCGGTGACCGAACGGCGCGACGGTTGGCACAGCATCGTGCAGGATCCCGAAGTCCGTGTCGGCGTCGTTCTGATCGCGGTCTTGCCGGTGCTACTTTATGTACGCCATGGGTTGGTAACCTTCGAGGACGGTGCGATTTTCACCTTGTCCGAGGGCATTGCGAGCTTGTGGGGCGGGTTCTTCACCGTGGCTTCGTTCCTAACCACGACAGGGTTTGTCAGCAGTGCATGGACCGCGACCCAAACGTGGTCCGGGTTGGATAATCCTGGGATTTTGCTGATGGGCCTCGCGATCTTTGGCGGCGGCGTGGCAACCACGGCTGGCGGTGTCAAACTGCTTCGGGTTTACGCGCTATACAAACACGGGCTTCGCGAAATGGAGCGGGTGGTTCAGGCATCTGCAAT
>JAPPOI010000246.1 GCA_028818055.1 Boseongicola sp. | reverse complement strand
GTCTTGGTCGCGCTGATTTCGTTGCGCGATGGTTCGACCATTCGCCCGCTGCGGCCCGATCTTCCGGCTGTGGCCGGGCTGACGGCCTATATGCTTGGGTTTTCGTTCGCCTATGTTTCGATGGACGCCGGGCTTGGTGCGCTGATCCTGTTTGGCGGCGTTCAGATCACTATGTTTATCGGTGCATTGATCGAAGGTCAGAAGCCACCAATCCAAAGATGGATTGGTATGGGTCTGGCGATGGCCGGTCTTGCCGTGCTGACCTATCCCACGGAAGAGGTCACGCTTGGGATGGGCGCGGTCAGTTTAATGGTGCTTGCTGCCATTGGATGGGGTGTCTACTCGCTCATTGGACGCGGCGTTTCTGATCCCTTGGGGTCAACCGGGTGGAATTTCGTCTATTCACTGCCGATTGTTGCTCTGGCCTTGGTTTTCTGGCCCGACGAGACGATGATCAGCTCAAAAGGTGTTGGTCTTGCCGTTCTTTCCGGTGCGGTAACGTCTGCCCTTGGGTATGCGCTTTGGTATTCGCTTATGCCGCAACTGGGCGCAACACGCGGAGCTTTGGCACAACTTTCGGCACCGGCGATCGCCGTGGCGCTTGGAGCGCTCTTGCTGGGCGAGGTCGTGACCCTGTCGATGGGTCTGGCAGCCGCAATGATCCTTGGTGGCATTGCAATTGGTCTGGCGCGGTTCGAAAGACAGGGCACCTGACCAGCATCTCCTTACTTGTCGGGAGCTATGCGGTTTGCAATCATCTGCTTGGCAAGCAAGTGGAGCACCAATGCACGGTAGATGCCTTTGTGGTCGCGTAAAGTTTGAGGTGACTGAGCCAATCAGCGCGTGCGTGAACTGTCATTGCGAAAGCTGTCGGCGGCAATGTTCGGCGCCGATGACGACTTATATCGGGGTTCCCGACGGACAATGGAGTTGGACCAGGGAACACACCACGGTTTTCAATTCCTCACCCGGTGTTGAACGGACGTTCTGTTCCGCCTGTGGGTCTCCGATGTCGTTCCGATCAAAGACGATGTCGGACGTCATGCATTTCTATGTGGCTGCAATGGACGAACCAGACGTTTTTGCGCCCACTTTGCACGTGGCGTACGAGGAGAAGTTGCCTTGGCTTGATCTTGATGACGGTTTGCCGACGTCTTTCGGTCCGGACTATACCAAGCCTTCGACCTAGTTCGCGGTGATTTTCAACTCGTCAGACGCGATCTTCCAACCGTCTTCATAGACCATCTGGATATGCAGCTCACCGTTGCCTCCAGTCGAACAGGTGTCTTCGACGTCATAGATCAACTGTGCTGCATCTTCATCAACACGTTCTTCGCGAAGCGTAAGGTCACCGCATTTCGCCAGGTTTTGAGAGAAATCCAGATAGAGGTCTTTTATCTGATTAGTGGCCTCTTCCGAACCAGAGGCTCCAGATTCAAGTTGCGCCATGATTTCCGCCACACGAGACTTGGAATGGTACGACACATCTTCTTCAAATGTGCGGCCTTCGATCACCTTGGCGTAGTAAGATTTGTATACCGCGTCTGGCGCTGCGCGTTCTTCTTCGCGACATGCAGAAAGAGAAACAATCAATCCAATGAAACAGGCCGAATTCACAATATTTTTCATGGGCTTACTCGAATAGTTCACCCCCGCCTAGATGGACAATACTTGCTTCGGTCTGAATTTTCATCCTGTCCGTAAACGAAAGTCTTGCAACGTTGCGATCTTCACACTTGAATGTGCCGACGAGATCGGTTTCGCGAGGCATCGCCATGTCAGACCAAAGCCACCCGACCAGTAAGGACTGGAATTATCATCCCGAGTTGCCGTTGGCGGATCCGTCGATTTTCCGCTGGCCACCAGAACCCGGTTTTCTGGTTCGATGGTTTGGGCGAAACTGGCTTACGCTGTCCGAGCGGATGCTCATGGTGATCCTGGCCGTCGTGCTGTGGCTTGTCGCCTATCCATCGCTGGAACAGGCGGCGACATGGTCCATCGGATGGGTTGCGCAAACCTTTTTTGTGAACTTGGTCATGATGGTTGCCGTCGCAGGCGGATTGCACTGGTACTTTTACATGCGCCAAGGCCAGGGCCAGACGCTGAAATTTGACCGACGTGGTCAGGCCAAAGGCAATCGGCTGTGGAACTTTTCAAACCAAGTTCATGACAACATGTTCTGGTCTTTGGTCAGCGGCATTCCACAGCTGACGGCGTTTCAGGTCCTTACCATGTGGTTGATGGCCAACGGATATGTGCCGGTTATCACGCTTGCGGGTAGCCCGATCTGGTTTGTGCTTTGGCTGATATTGTTGCCGATCTGGTCGGCATTTCACTTTTATTGGGTCCACCGACTGCTGCACGTTCCATTTCTTTACCGGCATGTCCATTCGCTTCACCACCGCAACGTCAACATTGGCCCCTGGTCAGGCATATCGATGCATCCGTTCGAACATCTTTTGTATTTTTCGACATTGATGGTGCATTGGGTGGTGGCGTCGCATCCGGTGCATTTGATCTTTCACGTGATCTATCAGGGCCCAGGCGCCGCGATGACGCATACTGGTTACGAGGACCTGTTGATCAAGGATAAACGGCGACTCGCACTGGGGACTTTTTATCACCAGCTCCATCATCGGTATTACGAGTGCAACTACGGCAACCAGGAAATGCCGTGGGATCGGTGGTTCGGGACTTTCCACAATGGGACGGACGAAGGCACCGAAGCGACCCGCGCGCGTAAGAAGGCGATGTACGAATAAACGGCGTCTATACTTCGAGCTGCCGAATTATAGCCCGGCTGGCGGCATGCACTTGTTGGGATGATGCCTTGGCGCGAATTAGCGCAGAGATCCCAACGACCGACATTGCAAAGAAAGACGCAAGATCGTCGATATCCAGGTCGGGGACCACCTCTCCTGCTTGCCTGGCGTTTTCCAATGCCCGGCGAAATCCAGTGTTTAGCCGTTCAAGATATGCGTCGACGAATTTCGCACTTCCCGGATCCAATGCGGCGCGTTCCACGGCGGTGTTGGCCATGAGACAGCCAAGACCATTGAACCGTCCGTCTATTGCAGAGGCGTATCCATTGAAGGCACCGCGGATGGCGTCTGCACCTGCGTTCGGGTCTTCGATGGGCGCAAGAACGCGAGACAAGTGTACTTCGCTGTAGCGCTTGAGCGCGGCTTCAAACAGCTCCTGCTTCGACCCGAACTCTGAATACATGCTTTTCCGATTCACTCCGAGTTCGTCGACAAGCTCGGCCGTGCTGGTGCCGGAATATCCTTGCCTGCGAAATAGCTCGATCGCCCGATCAAGAAGTTCGTCTCTTTTGTAATTTTTAGCTGTCGGCATTTCTTTCTCGCTTTGTGTTGACTCAAGGTAATCGATCAGTTACCCATGTCAAGGTAATCGATCAGTTACCTTGGAGAATTTGTTATGAAACTGAGCTTTTGGAGAGAGAAAATGGACGAGAATGCCGTAACCGTCGTTTATAAATGGACCGCGAAACCCGAGAAGCTGGGCGAGCTGACTGAAATTTACAAGGGCGTGACCCAAGCCATGAAAGACAACGAACCGGGCGCAAAGGCAGTTCATGTCTATGTGTCGGAAGACGACAATGCGCTTTATGTTCGTGACGAGTTCGACGATGCGAATGCGCTTGGGTTTCACCTAAGCCAGACAGCCGCAGCGCATTTTCCCGACCTGCTAGCGGTCGCCACACCGGGGCAGTTCCAGTTCTTTGGCAATGTTCCTGCAGAGATGCAGCAAGCCGCCCTGCAAATGGGTTTAGCCGCTGAATTTGGAACGCACGTTGCAGGATTTGACCGCTAAGCGGTACCGGCAGCAATGCACGCGAAAAGACGCCCTGCAGAGTGCAGGGCGTCTTTTTCGGCATACTAAGACCCGTTTCGGAGGAGTCGACGCGTGACCTTTTTATAAGGGATACTGCTTAGATCGCAGGGGAAGTGCCCGGGACTGGCGACATTCAGAATTGCGGAGCTGATCGGCGCGAAATCAGCCTGAAAATGCACGGTACTTTTGACCGATACGATATCGGCTTCCGTAGGTTCGACGCCGAAGTGTCGGAACAGCGCCAGATCAAGGCATTGGACGCGCGTCGAACTTACGACCACCCGGGTGCCGCCAATTGCGAGCAAACAACTTGGACCAAGTTCGGCAACTCCCCCGCCATACATTTCACCTGTGTATTCAATCGAGCCGTCGCTGACGTGCAAAACCTCGAATTCCCCCACAATTGGCTGGTCGTCCGCCAGACCCGATTTTCCACCAAGGCTGCCCGTGACAACAGCGCCCTCTCCTGCTTGGTGCGCCATAGCGGCCATGTCCGGATCACAGACGATGCCGACAAGGCCGTTTCTGACATCGGCATCAAGCATTGCCCGAAGAACACCTGTTGTGTCGGATGAGCCGCCTGCGCCCGGGTTGTCCTGAACATCGGCAAGTGTCACCGGGCCGTCCAATGCCCGTGCCTGAGCAATTGCATCCGATGGCGTAAGCAAATTGGTTTGAAACAAAGGCTCGGATGCACAAATCGCACTGAGCATTTGATCTGACAAGTCATCTGCGCGCGCCTGACTGGCGGCGTAAGCGACGACCGATGGCCCGCATATCGAAACATCTGCCGCCGTAAACCCAAGCGCGACTTCGACATGCTCGCCCGGGGTCTTTGATAGCGCCTTGGCTTCCTCGTAAAGCTCGCGGCAGGGCTCCAGTTCTGTGGATTGCGCGTGCAGCGGAAGCAAGAACGGAACTTCGCGAAACGACGATGCAAGACGCATGCCGGCCAATGTGCTCGCCATACCGCGCATGGCTCGCGCGCCCGTGTCGGCCATGTCGAGGTGCGGGTAGGTTCGATAAATCGTAATGCCCGTCGCAAGCTCCACCAGTGCGGGTGACAGGTTTGCGTGAAGGTCGAGGCTGACCCAGATCGGCATATCCGGACCCACGTGATCCCGAACCAGGCGTAGCAACGCGGCTTCGCCATCGTCGTACGTGTCAGTAACCATCGCGCCGTGGAGATCGAGATAGATGCCATCAAGCGCCCCGGCGCCGGCGATACCATCGAGGATCATCCCGCTGATCCGCTCAAACGCATCATCGGTGACATGCCCGCTTGGCTCGGCGGCACACCAGAGGATCGGGATGATATCGAAGCCTTGCGCTTCGGCCTCGGCCGCTGCTCCTGCAATCGGAAGGTTCATGCCCTTTGTGCGACTGACCGTGTCTTCACCGACAAGAAGAGGAGGCCAGCTGTCGGCCATCTGGAACTCTGCCCATCCCGCCCGGCTTGGTGCGAAAGTGTTGGTTTCGTGCTGAAATCCAGCAATTGCAATGCGAGGGGCAGTCATAAGTGATTGAACTTGGTGGTCTGATTTGTTGAAAACTCACGGCAGGATTGCGCCTTTGCCGACGTTGGCGAAGTGCTGATTTTATTGCAAGCCATAGTCTTATTGCGAAGAAGTATTTGAAACCATGACATCGTCTCTTCCAACACTCCATATGCTCTGCGGGAAGATTGCCGCCGGGAAATCGACACTGGCCGCCAAACTTGCAGAAGCAGATGCCACCGTTCTGATTTCCGAGGACAAATGGTTGGGCACGCTCTTCGGCGACCAGATGACCACCGCTGCAGACTATGTCAGACACTCAGCGAAGCTGCGCCACGTCATGGGGCCACATGCTGCTTCTGTCTTGAACGCGGGAGCTTCTGTCGTTCTGGATTTTCCAGCCAACACGGTCGAGTTTCGCAAGTGGATGCACAGCATTATCGAACGCGCCAACGCAGGTCATGTTTTGCATGTCCTGACGCCCCCCGATCAGGTCTGCCTGGAAAGGCTCCATGCACGGAATGCAGGCGGCGACCATCCTTTCGAGGCCACCGAGGCCCAATTCCACCAGTTCTCGCAGTACTTTGAGCTTCCGACCCCAGAAGAGGGCTTCAATTTGAAGTTTTACCACGAAAGCATCTGATGCGGCCGCCAACGGCACTTCGCGTGCAATTATTGCGGTGCCTCATCCGGCGCATATCGTAAAAATCGATTTGGAAGCTTTGCTCACGACGGTTCGGTTCGGAGAACCAGCCGCAAATGCCTTCAGCAACCGAGCCCAAGGTCGGAACGAAAAAGCCCCGCCAAACGGCGGGGCCTTTCAATTCTTGTCGTAGCTGACCGCCTTAAAGGCCGGTTGTCACGTCGATCGTGTTGCCTTCTTCAAGCGTCACGTAAGCCTTTTTCACGTCTTTCCGCTTGCCGAGCTGGCCGCGGAAGCGCTTGACTTTGCCCTTGGTGATTGTCGTGTTCACGGCCTTCACCTTGACGCCAAAGAGACCTTCGATCGCATCTTTGATCTGTGGCTTAGTGCTGTCGATCGCCACTTCGAAAACAACTGCGCCGTTTTCGGACGCCATTGTCGTTTTCTCGGTGATGATCGGCTTGCGGATCACGTCGTAATGTTCGGTTTTCGCGCTCATTTCAAACGAGCCTCCAAAGCTTCGACACCTGCTTTGGTGATCACCAGAGTGTCACTTCTCAGGATGTCATAGACGTTTGCGCCCATGGATGGCAGCACATCGATGCCAGCAAGGTTGCGAGCGGCCGAAGCGAAGTTTTCGTTCACTTCTGCGCCGTCGATGACCAAGGCTTTTTTCCAGCCGAGATCTTTGACCTGCTTGGCCAGCGCGCTTGTTTTGGCGTCTTTTGCAGCGGCTTCGTCAAGAATGACGAGGTTGCCCGATGCTGCCTTCGACGACAGAGCGTGCTTCAGACCCAGCTTGCGGAATTTCTTCGGCAAGTCATGAGCGTGGCTGCGCGGGGTTGGACCCTTGTAGATACCACCTTTACGGAAGATCGGTGCATTACGGTCACCGTGGCGTGCGCCGCCGGTGCCCTTCTGGCGATAGATCTTCTTGGTCGAATAGCTGGTTTCCGAGCGCGTTTTGACCTTGTGCGTGCCAGCTTGCGCTTTGTTGCGCTGCCAGCGGACGACACGGTGAAGGATGTCGGCGCGGGGTTCGAGACCGAAGATCTCGTCGCCCAGATCGACCGAACCGGCCTTCTTGCCGTCCAGTTTGATCACGTCGAGTTTCATTCGTCGCCTTCCTTCTTCTCAGCTTCGGCTTCCACCTCGGCTTGCTTCTCGGCTACTTTGTCAACCTTCGCTTCTTCAGCTTCAGCAGCTTCCAGAGCGGCCTGTTCAGCTTCGGCTGCGGCTGCTGCGGCTGCTTCTGCTTCTGCGGCTGCTGCGGCTTCTGCTTCAGCGGCTGCTGCGGCGGCTGCTGCGGCATCAGATGCCAATGCGGCAGGCAGGATTGCATTCTCAGGGAACGGCTTTTTCACCGCGTCCTTGATCGTAACCCAGCCGCCTTTCGAGCCTGGTACGGCGCCCTTGACCATGATCAGGCCACGGTCGGCATCGGTTTTGACAACCTGCAGGTTCTGCGTGGTGACACGAGCTGCGCCCATGTGACCGGCCATCTTTTTGCCTTTGAAGACGCGACCAGGATCCTGACACTGACCTGTAGAGCCGTGCGAACGGTGGCTGATCGAAACGCCGTGCGATGCACGCAAACCGCCAAAGTTGTGACGCTTCATGGCACCGGCAAAGCCTTTACCAATCGACGTACCAGAAACGTCTACGAACTGACCTGCGAAGTAGTGGTTCGCCGTGATCTCTTCGCCAACGCCGATGATGTTCTCAGGATCAACCCGGAACTCAGCGATCTTCCGCTTTGGTTCAACCTTAGCAGCAGCAAAATGGCCGCGCATGGCTTGGCTTGTCCGCTTGGCTTTGGCTGTGCCAGCGCCAAGTTGAACAGCCGAATAGCCGTCTTTTTCAGGGGTGCGGGTCGCAACCACCTGAAGCTTGTCCAGTTGGAGAACGGTCACAGGAATCTGTTTGCCGTCTTCCATGAAAAGGCGGGTCATCCCGACCTTTTTCGCGATAACGCCGGAGCGCAACATATGGTGCCCTCCTTATACCGAGATCTGGACGTCAACACCGGCAGCGAGGTCGAGCTTCATCAGCGCGTCCACGGTCTGTGGTGTTGGGTCGATGATGTCGAGAAGGCGCTTGTGCGTACGGATCTCGAACTGGTCACGCGACTTCTTGTCGATGTGCGGACCACGGAGAACCGTGAACTTCTCGATCTTGTTGGGCATCGGGATCGGGCCACGCACCTGCGCGCCTGTCCGCTTGGCAGTGTTCACGATTTCCTGTGTCGACGCATCGAGCACGCGGTAATCGAACGCCTTCAGGCGGATCCGGATGTTCTGACTGGCGATAGCCATTGTCGTTATTCCTTCTGTTGAGAGGTGGAGCCGGGCGGCACCACGTCGAACTTGTTTTTAAGATGTATGGCGGGGGTTTTGCCCCCGCCTTACGGTATGGCTTACTCGATGATCTTCGA
>JAPPOI010000084.1:384-8433 GCA_028818055.1 Boseongicola sp. | reverse complement strand
CCATGGGGCATGTCGTGCGCTGAAGGTGATTACGGGCTTTGGTTTTGAGTGTTAGTCAGCGAAGACTGCGCCGGGATTCATAATCCCTTTCGGATCCAAGGCAGCCTTTATCGTTCGCATCGCTTCAAGCTTAGTGGGGTCACCATAGCGAACAAGATCTTCACGTTTTAGCCGACCAATCCCATGTTCCGCACTGAAACTTCCGTCTCGCGCCGCCACCAGGTCAAGAACCCGTTGAGTAATGTCGGCACTCAGATGCCGGAATTCGGAGGCTGATGCGCCCGTTGGAGGAAAGGCATTGTAAT
The DNA here is from genome assembly GCA_028818055.1 of Boseongicola sp. Classification (GTDB taxonomy): domain Bacteria; phylum Pseudomonadota; class Alphaproteobacteria; order Rhodobacterales; family Rhodobacteraceae; genus JAPPOI01. Next base: position 8,128 of record JAPPOI010000084.1, on the reverse strand, counting down.
GCAGGTTACCGTCCCCCAGATGCCCGAAGGCATTGATTCGGATCTCGGGGCTTAATTCGTGAATTGCGGCATCAGCTTCGTCAATGAAATCGGGAATCTCTGACAACGGCAACGAAATGTCGTGGCTGGCTACAGCGCCAATTGTACGGTTGGCTTCGGGCAATGTTTCCCGAACTGCCCAAAACTCATCCTTTTGTTTCTCGCTGGAAGCAACCAGACCATCGGTGATCAAGCCACGCTCGAAACCTTCGACAAACCATTCTTCTAAAGTTGCTGCCGCGTCGGTTGAGGTTCCTGTCCCAACTTCCACCAAGACACTCCAGTCGGGCGGTTCGGTGAATGGCTGTCGCGTGGACGGGTGCGTTTCGGCAAGGAACGTCAGTCCATTGCCCGCCAAAAGTTCGTACGCAGAGACAACCTCGCCTGCGCGGTCTTGAAGCATGGCGAGCAATGTCAACGCTGCCTGAGGAGAGGTCACAGATATGAAGGCAACCGAAGTGTTCGAAGGTAGTGGCGCCAAACTTACGGCCGCACCGGTAATGATCCCCAATGTACCTTCCGACCCAATGAGAAGATTTCGAAGATCGTAGCCGGTATTATCTTTGCGCAGCCGCCGCAGCCCATTGTAAATGGAGCCGTTAGGGAGAACCGCTTCAATGCCCAGGCAGAGATTGCGCGCCATTCCATAGCGCAAGACATTCAAGCCACCTGAATTGACAGAGAGACCCGCACCGATTGTTGCTGTTCCTTTCGATGCATAACTGAGGGGGAACAACAGGCCATTTTGCGCAGCAGTTTGTTGCAGTTTTTCGATCGTGCAGCCGGCGTCTGCGATCAAAGCTCGTTCTTCTGGATAGACGTTTCGGATCGACGACATTCTTTCGAGGGATAGAAGAAGTGGCGCAGCCGATGACTGCGCAACCTGACCGCCAACCAATCCCGTTCCTCCACCATAAGGAACAATTCCGAATTCCTCCGCTGCCGCAAATTGAATGACCGCAGCAACATCTTCTGTCGATGCAGGAGACGCCACAAAAACTGACGTGCCGTGAAACTTACCACGAGGTTCTTCCAGGTAATTCTCTGAGGCTTTCTTCAGCCGAACATTTGGGCAAGCAGCCTCAAATTTTTCCGCCAGTCTTTGATCGAAGGAATTTAGCATGAGCGCGAACGTGTCGCGCTCAAAGCAGGGTGTCAATCATCCCGAGACAGGAAACGTGGTTCCAAAACAATCACGGTCGGTCGGCTGGGGAGGGTTCGCAGCGAAACCTCCATCTCACTGACACCCGGCCGCTGGATCAAAAACTCATCCGATACCCCGTCAAGAAAGCCTTCCAACGAGAAATTCGAGCGCCAATGCATGGGCAAGACAATTGAAGATCTGAGGCGTTTGACGATACGCGTCATGGTCGCAGTGTCGACGGTCAGGCCACCATCGACAGCGGCCATAACTACATCAACTCTCCCAAGAGCAGCGTAGTGCTGCTCGGTCGGTTCGTGATGAAGGTGGCCAAGGTGGCCAATACACAGACCTGCCACTTCAAATATGAAAATCGAGTTATTGTCCTTGATGCGTTCGCTGCCATCAAAGGAGTTTCGAATGTCGGTGGTGACATTGCGGACCAGCATTTCATCAAGGTCCAGATAATAGTCTGCCGGTTCGCCGTTCTGTCTCCAGCCTTCCAGCACATGTGGAATGTCGGGATCCGGCATCGGAGTCCAGTGGCTTGAATGTGCGTTGTTCATAGTCACCACGTCGGGCTTGAACTCCAAAGCTCCGACGAACCCGGTATAGTCGGTGACGGCGTTCAATCCTCCGCTCGATTGTATCAAGTACATCGAATGATCAATGTACCGGATTCGGACGGTGAACTCGTCTTCGGGCGGTGTTTGCCAACTGGCTTTCTGAATGTAGGCGATGCCGGGCGTGGCATCTGCAATGGCAAAGCAATGACTGGGCCGACGTTCTTGAGCGTTAGTGGACGTTGCCAGGATAATGGTAACAGCAAACAGAAAAAAACCGCGCATCCCAATTCCTCCAAACCTAATGCCTTAATGGTAACCTCTCATTCGGAAATTTCACGTGACAATTTACCGACCGGTCCCAATCAGGATTTCGCACCCGTGCAACTGGCATTCTTCAGCAATGCCTTCAGGTGGCTGAGTGTCGGTTACGAACATGTCAAAGTCCGAGATAGCCGCTATGCGCACCGGAGCCGATCGATTGAACTTCGAGTGATCCGCCACGAGAACACTTTGACGCGCGAGTGACATTACAGTCTGGGCTACTTTGACTTCGCGATAGTCGTAATCCAGCGCATCCCCACTTTGGCTGAGCGCCGAGGCGCCAAAGAGCGCGAAGTCGGTGCGGAATTGCCTTAGAAACTCGGCGGCACTTTCCCCAACCAGTCCGCCATCGGACGACCTGAGCACACCTCCTGCCACAATAACCTCGATTTCGTCCGTTTGGGCCAAAGAAGAGGCGGCATGAAGGTTGTTGGTGACGACCATCAGATTTCGATGTTCCGAAAGTGCACGTGCAACGGCTTCCAAGGAAGTGCCAATGTCGATGAAAACTGAGGCGCCATCCGGGATGCGATCTGCCAGAACTGCGGCAATGCCAGCTTTGGCTACAGCGTTCAGGGTTTGTCGATCATCATGGCGAACATTTCGTGTTCCCGATGGCAGGACCGCTCCGCCATAGACGCGGGTAAGCTGGCCTGTATCGCAGAGAGTTCCCAAGTCGCGGCGCGCTGTTTGGACAGTGACCCCGAACCTTTCGGCTATCGAATCTGTTGTCACTTTCCCATCACGTCGAACCATCGACATGATTTCGCCCAGCCTGATATTCTCCATGAAGAAACCCCAACATGTTCGCGTTGCTCATTAAACGAAAAAAGCGAACATGTCAGCACAAGTTCATGCGAATGCACTTTCGCTTTTCTCTTTTTTCCACTGTTGTCTCACGTTGTTCGTAACGATGGTTGATGATAAAGAACATGAGCGAAAAAATCCTGCGCAAATCGCGCGGGCGTAGGGAACCGCAATGTCAGACAACATCAGCGATATCTTCGTCATCGGAGGCGGCATCAACGGCACCGGCATCGCACGCGATGCCCAAGGACGTGGATTGAAAGTCACCTTGGCCGAAATGAATGATTTGGCCTCGGCAACATCCTCGGCGTCGACCAAGCTGTTCCATGGCGGGCTTCGCTATCTTGAGTACTTCGAAGTTGATCTTGTCCGCAAAGCGTTGATTGAGCGCGAAACTCTTCTGACAGCGATGCCGCATATTTCGTGGCCCATGCGTTTTGTGTTGCCATATCACAAGGACATGCGGTTCGAGACGACGACACCGGCATCGCGTTTGTTGAACCGCTTCATGCCGTGGATGAAAGGAAGACGACCAGCCTGGATGATCCGCATTGGTTTGTTTTTCTATGACCACCTCGGCGGTCGAAAGATTCTTCCAGCAACAAAAACGCTCAACTTGGAAACCGATCCTGTTGGGGAGCCATTGGATGATCGGTTTCTTCGTGCGTTTGAGTACTCAGATTGTTGGGTCGAAGACTCACGGCTTGTCGTTTTGAATGCGCGAGATGCCGAGGAGCGCGGAGCAACAATTCTTGTCCGAACCAAGGTGCTTTCCGCAAGAAGGGAAGGGGATCTTTGGGTCATCGAGACCGAAAATCAGATGACCGGCGCGCGCGATACTCATATGGCCCGATCCATCGTGAATGCTGGCGGGCCATGGGTCGAAGAAATCGTCAAAGGCGTCGCAGGGCTGAACTCTTCCGAGGGTATTCGATTAGTCCAAGGCAGCCATATCGTTACCCGAAGCCTTTTCGACCACGGCAAATGCTACTTCTTTCAGGGCCAGGATGGTCGGATCATCTTTGCCATTCCTTACGAGACCGATTTCACATTGATCGGTACAACGGACAGGGAATTCGATGGCAATCCATCTGACGCAAAATGCACGGCGGCCGAGGCTGACTACCTGATCGATTTTGCAAACCAGTATTTCAAGCGCGACATTTCCCGCGACGATATTGTTTGGACGTATTCAGGTGTGCGCCCGCTTTATGATGACGGGGCAAAATCGGCGACTGCGGCGACGCGTGACTACGTTCTTTCGTTAGACACAAATGGCGCGCCGATCCTGAGCGTGTTTGGTGGCAAAATCACAACCTATCGTAAGCTTGCCGAGCAGGCCTTTGAGAAACTCGCGCCCCATTTTCCTGAAGCAGGGAAAAACTGGACCGCACGCGTTCCATTGCCAGGTGGAGATTTTGCAGTCGATGCTTTCGACGATTTGGTTGCCCAACTCGCCGCTGAATATCCGTTTTTGGATGAGGCTTGGGCGCGTCGCATGGTTCGGGCTTATGGCACCGATGCATGGAACATTCTCGGCGATGCGGAGATGCGCGACGAACTTGGTGGGAACTTCGGTGCAACCTTAACCTCGGCGGAAGTCCACTGGTTAATGTCGAAAGAGTACGCCAGGACTGCCGATGATATCGTTTGGCGGCGAAGCAAACTTGGACTACGCATGAGCAAAAGCGACATCGAGATGCTCGATGAAATCATAAATTCAACACTCCCCGATCTGATTAACTGAGCGTTAGAATCGGGGAACTAAGGGAGGTTCTTGATGAAGTACGTCATGGCCATCGATCAGGGAACAACTTCAAGCCGGGCGATTTTGTTTGATGCCTCGATGAAGATTGTTTCAGTCGCGCAGGAAGAGTTTCCCCAACACTATCCAGCCAGTGGTTGGGTTGAACACGATCCGTCCGATCTCTGGTCGACGGTCGCAGCCACATGCCGGGCTGCGATAGAAAAGATAGCGGCTTCTGTTGATGATATCGCGGCCATCGGCATCACGAACCAACGTGAAACAACTGTCGTTTGGGACAAAAAAACCGGAGAACCACTTCACAACGCGATCGTTTGGCAGGATCGACGGACAGCTTATTACTCCGCTGAAATGCGAGCCGCGGGTCATGAAGAAACGATCACCGCAAAGACGGGTCTGCTTTTCGACCCGTATTTCTCGTCGACCAAGCTGAAATGGATCCTTGATCAGAATCCCGGCTCCCGTGAACGCGCTGCGAACGGCGAGATCCTTTTTGGAACTGTCGATACATACATCATCTGGAAACTTTCCGGCGGGACAGTGCACGCTACCGATGCCACAAATGCCTGTCGCACGATGTTGTACGACATCGAGAAGGGCGCGTGGTCCAGCACGATCTGCGAATTGCTGGGCATTCCAATGGAGATGCTACCAGAGGTTCGCGACAGCGCCGGCGACTTTGGCGAAACTCGTTCTGATCTCTTTGGTCGACCCATTCCGATTTTGGGCGTTGCAGGTGACCAGCAGGCGGCGACGGTTGGTCAGGCGTGCTTCGAACCGGGAATGATGAAGTCGACCTACGGCACCGGATGTTTCGCCTTGCTGAACACGGGCGACACACCCATCAGATCGAGAAACCGGCTGTTGACGACAATTGCCTATCAGCTGGATGGAAAGCCAACTTATGCGCTGGAAGGGTCAATTTTCATCGCGGGCGCGGTCGTTCAATGGCTACGTGACGGTTTGAAAATCATTCGTGAAGCAAGCGAGACCCAGGGCCTTGCCGAGGCTGCTGACGATACCCAGTCAGTCGTGTTGGTGCCCGCTTTTACAGGGCTCGGTGCACCATACTGGAATCCGGAAAGTCGCGGAGCAATCTTTGGGCTTACCAGAAACTCGGGTCCGGCAGAGTTTGCCAAGGCCGCGCTGGAAAGCGTCGGATACCAAACGCGCGATCTGCTTGAGGCAATGACAGCAGATTCTCCCGACCCACTTGAAGGTGTGTTGCGGGTCGATGGTGGCATGTCTGTTAGTGACTGGACCATGCAATTCCTAAGCGACATTATCGGTGCCCCTGTCGATCGGCCGGTTGTTCAGGAAACCACCGCGCTGGGCGCCGCGTGGTTGGCCGGGATGAAGGCGGGGATGTACCCTGATCAGGCAGGCTTTGCCGAAGCGTGGGCGTTGGAGCGTCGATTTGAGCCAGCAATGGCGGACGATGTCCGCGACGCAAAGTACCAATTGTGGAAGAACGCCGTTCAAGCAACCATGACCGTCTGAGGATTTTCAGACGAAGGGTTTGAAGCGAAACCGCCACAGCTTGCATGTAAACCACCTTTGTGATTGCTCTGTCGGCCAATGTTAATGGTAAGTGAAGTTTCGTGTGACAGGTACCTGTCAATACACCGGATCAGATTGGTGGTTTGAGTTTTCGTGAACTCGATAACGCGCAAGACCCGTCCTTTTGAGGGCCAGAAACCCGGAACATCCGGACTTCGAAAGAAGACGCGTGATTTCATGCGGGCGGATTTCCTGGAGAACTTTGTTCAGGCAATTTTCAACAGTATCGACGATCCAACCGGAAAGACTTTCGTGCTGGGTGGAGACGGTCGGTACTTTACCCAAGAAGCAGCTCAAACAATTCTCAAAATGGCCGCCGCAAACGGCGTTGCGAAGATGATTGTGGGTCAAAACGCTTTGCTGTCCACGCCGGCCGCATCACACCTGATCCGCAAATGTGGGGCGGACGGTGGGTTTGTCATGTCGGCAAGTCACAATCCGGGTGGTATCGAAGAAGACTTTGGCCTGAAATTCAACGTGTCTAACGGAGGCCCGGCACCGGAGGATCTGACGGAAAAAATATTTGCCGAGACAAGTGTCATAAGTGAGTACTTCATCGCCGATGCCTAAGACGCAGACCTTTCTGAAATTGGCTCTTCTGAAATGGGCGGCATGGTGATCCAAGTCATCGATCCGGTTGCTGATTATGCGGAGCTGATGGAAGAGATTTTCGACTTCAAAGCTATCGAAGGTCTGTTTGCTTCCGGTTTCACTGCCCGGTTTGACGCAATGCATGCGGTCACGGGACCTTATGCCAAGGAAATTCTCGAACGCAGGCTAGGTGCACAAAGCGGAACAGTTGTGAATGGGACGCCATTGCCAGATTTCGGTGGTGGCCATCCGGACCCAAATCCGATCTGGGCAAAGCCGCTTGTTGATCTTGTGATGGGCGCTGACGCGCCTGATTTTGCTGCTGCATCTGATGGCGACGGAGACCGCAACATGATCCTCGGTAAGGGCATCTATGTGACGCCATCCGACAGTCTGGCGGTTCTTGCGGCAAATGCACATCTGGTGCCGGGATACTCGGATGGGCTTGTGGGTGTCGCGCGATCGATGCCGACGTCTGGTGCGGTGGATCGCGTGGCGGATACCAAAGGCATCGAATGTTTTGAAACTCCCACAGGTTGGAAATTCTTTGGCAACTTATTGGATGCCGGTCGGCTAACGCTGTGTGGAGAAGAAAGCGCCGGAACCAGCAGCAACCATATTCGCGAGAAGGATGGGCTCTGGGCCGTGCTGCTTTGGCTGAACATACTTGCAGTCACTCGGAGCTCAGTTGCTCAGCTGTTGTCTCAACATTGGGCGAGTTACGGGCGAAACTATTACTCTCGTCACGACTATGAAGCCGTTCCAAGCGACGCGGCAGAGTCATTGATGAATCGTTTGCGCGATATGTTGGAAGAGCTGCCCGGCAAGTCTTTTCCGGCAGGCCGGGTCTCGTTTGCGGACGAATTTGCCTATGACGATCCGATCGATGGTTCGCGATCGGAGCAACAGGGTATCAGGATTGGATTCGAAAGTGGTTCTCGCGTTGTATTCCGT
>JAPPOI010000084.1:0-374 GCA_028818055.1 Boseongicola sp. | reverse complement strand
AACAGGGTAGCCGGATTGGCTTCGTCAGAGGGTCTCGCGCTGTATTCGGTCTTTCCGGAACTGGCACAGTTGGTGCGACGCTGCGGGTTTATCTTGAAGCCTACGTAAGTGACCCGGACAAGCTGAATGACGATGTCCAAAGTGCGTTGGCCGACATTACAAAAACGGCCGAAGATATCGCGCACATTCGCGAGATTACCGGACGCAGCAGACCGGATGTTGTCACCTAGGCTTTAGGTCCGATGATACGGGCTGCCCGATAAGATCGAAACGGCTCGGTAAAGCTGTTCGGAAAGCATCACACGCGCCAACATATGCGGCCAAAACAATTTACCTAGACTCAGCGTCTTGTCTGCCGCCTGCATGATGTCACG
>JAPPOI010000344.1:7476-8450 GCA_028818055.1 Boseongicola sp. | reverse complement strand
TGTTTGTCCCCGATCACCCATCAAAAGAGCACCGGTTTGCGCGAACAGTTCAAGGTCTGGGCGCCGTCCGGGGCCAGATTTTATGTCAAATCCTCCTTCCCCGGGTTTGGCGGATCCAAGTCGTGCCCGCATCTCGGCGACATCACCCAGCACCTTTTCGCGATCCCGACGTTGTTTGAGCACGGCTTCCCGGACCGCGTCGGTATCCGCCCCAACGCTCAAATCACCAGCTACAACCCGCGCCCGGGTGAGAGCGAGGTGTTCCCAAGTCCACGCCTCGTCTTTCTGATAGCTTTCAAAAGCAGACAGACTAGTCGCCACCGGGCCCTGACGCCCTGAAGGGCGCAATCGCATGTCAACTTCGTACAGACGTCCCTCCGCTGTAGGCGCAGACAAAGCTGTGACAAACGCCTGCGTCAGTCGCGCATAATAGGCGCGCGTCGCAAGCGGGCGCCGACCTTCCGAGAATTCTTCCCCTGCCCCATCATAGATGACGATCAGGTCCAAATCTGAAGCCGCGTTTAATTGTCTGGCGCCGAGCGACCCCATCCCGAGAACGGCAGCTCCGCGGCCCGGCGGCGGACCATGTTTTTTTGAAAACTCCGCGACCACAAAAGGCCACAGCGCAGTTGTTATCGCCTCAGCCAGATCTGCATAAGCTCGACCAGCCTGTTCAGCGTTTGTGATTTCTCTTAGGAAATGTACGCCGATCCTGAAATGCCACTCTCGCGCCATGACGCGTGCAAGATCGAGCTGAGCCTCGTAATCATCCAGCTTTCCCAATTCGGTTTCGAAAACGCCGACAAGATGATCGAGACCCGGCCACGGCGCAAAAAAGTCACCGCCGATCACCGCATCAAATACTGCCGCATTTTGCGCGAGATAATGGCGCAGGTCGGGCGCAACGTCGGTAATCTCGACCACAAGGTCCAAAAGTTGTGGATTGGCCTCGAAAAGTGAGAACAGCTGAACAC
>JAPPOI010000344.1:1702-7466 GCA_028818055.1 Boseongicola sp. | reverse complement strand
CGGTCGAAACGCCGGTAATCACGACCACAAGGTCCAAAAGTTTTGGCCTGGACTCGACAAGTGAGACCAGCTCAACACCGGCAGGCACTCCCGCCAGGAACGCATCAAAATTCGCCAAGGCCTCCTCGGGTTGGGCCGCGTTCGCCAACCTAGCCATCAAGTGCGGCTTAACACGCTCAAAGATCTCCACCGCGCGTGGACTTCGCAACGCCGGGTAGCCCGCCCAACGATCGGTGATGGATGCTGCGCCTTCCGGCAACGCGGCGACCGGGCTTACCCCACCCGGACGTTCACGCTGGAAAAAGCGATCAATGACATCTTGAACCTGATGCAGCCTGTTCTCGATGTCAGTTAAGTATTCAGACGAGGTCATCCCCGACAGCGCCGCCACGCGGTCAAACTCGCTTTTGGAGGTTGGCAGCTTATGAGTCTGCTGGTCCGCCACCATCTGAACGCGATGTTCCGCGTCCCTCAGAGCGGTGTAGTGCACTTTCAGCAATGAAGCATCGGCTTGCTCAACCCAACCAGCGGCCACCAAGGCATCCAAACCGCCCTTTGTGGTTGGCACCCGCAGTGACGGGTCGCGCCCACCTGCAATAATCTGCCTGGTTTGAGTAAAAAACTCGATCTCGCGAATGCCGCCTGCACCAAGCTTCAAATCATGACCATAGGCATTGATTTTGCCATGCAGACCCTTGTGCTCGCGTATCCGTAGTCGCATGTCGTGAGCATCTTGAATCGCCGCGAAATCCAGATGCCGCCGCCATACAAACGGCTGCAGCGACTTCAGGAATCGATTGCCTGCCTTCAGGTCTCCCGCTGCCGATCTGGCTTTGATATAGGCCGCACGCTCCCACGTCCGTCCGAAGCTTTCGTAATACCGTTCGGCGGCCTCCATCGATATGGCAACCGGTGTCACGCTGGCGTCTGGCCGGAGCCTCAGGTCCGTGCGAAACACGTATCCATCAGCCGTTCGTTCTGATAGAGTCTTGGTCATTTTCCGTACGGCTCGAACGAACCCTGCCCGCGCATCGGCATAGTCGTCGGGATCGAACCTGGTTTCGTCGTACAAACAGATCAGATCAATGTCGGACGAATAGTTCAGTTCGAATGCGCCCATCTTACCCATTGCAAGAACTGCCAGCCCACCACAGACATCCAAGTCTTCATGGCTTTGCCCGGGCAGCTTGCCACGATCCAGTTCCGGCCTGATGGCTGACCGCAAAGCGGCAGTGACCGCGACATCGGCAAAGCGCGTCAATGCAGTCGTCACTTCTTCAAGCGTCCAGACACCCCCGAGATCAGCAAGCGCAGTTAACAGGGCAACCCTTCGTTTGGCGCGTCGCAAGCTGACAGCAACATCGTCTTCGTCTGCATCGAGGGCAGCCAATACGGATTCGAATGACGCCTTGGGATTGAGTTTCGCGGCGACCGCCAACCAATCGGCCTCGCGCTCAATCAGGTCGCCCAGATAAGGGGAACTGCCAGCAGCGCCGGAGACAAGCTCTGCCACCGCCCCGTCAAGGCCCACGGCCTCAACTGCGCTGGCGCCACGCTCTTCATCAATTGCCAGAGGCGTCCTGACGATAAGTTCTTCAAACGTCATGGGTCGAGAAAACGCGTGATTGCCGGTGAGGTCAATCACTCTGCATGCATGCTTGAGACACCATCCGAATTCAGGCACTGAGGCGTCATGAGCAAGAGTTTAAAGCGCGTCCGAGCGGCGCTGGAAAATCATAGCATACCGACAGACATTCTGGAGATGCCTGGCGAAACGCGTACTGCCGCAGACGCCGCCCGCGAAGCAAACTGCGAAGTTGATCAGATTGCAAAATCAATAATCTTCCGCGGAGCCAAGAGCGCGCAGGCCATTTTGTTCATCACGGCTGGCGGACGACAGGTTTCACCTGTGACCGCCACCGAACTGGCAGAAGAGCCTTTGGAGCGTGCCGATGCCAATTTCGTCCGCTCCCAAACTGGGTTTGCGATCGGAGGCGTTGCGCCCATCGGACACCTTAATGAGCCGGTTGTTTTTCTTGATGAGACATTGATGAAATTCGAGCTTGTCTATGCGGCGGCGGGTACTCCGAAGCATATTTTCGCCATCAATCCACAGACTCTAGCGCAAATTTCGAACGCGCAAGTATCTGTTTTTTCATCATAATACGAATAATGTAAAAATCTTTTACATTTTCTCTTGAAAGCCGCGGCTGTCCTGACAATATGTGTAATGTGAAAAGCATTCACATTGAAACAAACCTTATTCAGGAGCAAACAAAAATGAGCACCGCAACGATCACCGCCCCGCCCACCAGCCGGGACAACTGGCTAAAGCGCAGCGAGCGTTGGCTCGACGAGCGCGGCAAAGGGGCCTGGATCGCTGCAATGGTCCTCGGCTTCATTGTTTTCTGGCCGGTTGGCCTCGCCCTTCTCGCATACATGATCTGGAGCAAACGCATGTTCAACGGTTCTTGCGCCAAGCGCACCCGCCACGCCCACGTCGCATTCAAATCCAGCGGCAACACGGCCTTCGACAATTACAAGGCTGAAACACTTCGCCGCCTGGAAGACGAGCAAGATGCGTTCGAAGCTTTCCTGCAGCGTCTGCGCGAGGCGAAAGACAAATCCGAGTTCGACCAATTCATGGACGAACGTGAAAAGCGCAAAGCTGATATCGACGGCGACGCAGTCGAAGTCTAATCGGCACAAGACGCGGGCCGCTCCTCCCCGGCCCGCGTTCTAGTTATAAAGGACCAAACCCGTGACTACGACGATGCATATGGACCAAGATCATCCAATTCATCTGCCCGATCCCGCGACGCAGCCCGAATTCTACGAGAGCGTACCAACAAAACGGCTTATCGCATTTTTCATCGACGCTTTGTTGATTGCATTTGTTGCTTTCATTCTTTCGGCATTCACCTTGTTCACGGCCTTGCTGATCTTCCCTGCCCTCTACGCAGTCGTCAGCTTTCTCTATCGCTGGTGGGCTTTGGCGGCACGGTCAGCGACTCCTGGGATGCGCATTATGTCGGTCGAGTTTCGCCAGAAGAACGGCCACAAGTTCGATACGGGCACAGCATTCCTTCACACCGTTGGCTATTTCGTCAGCGTGGCCGTATTCCCAGCGCAGTTGATTTCTATTGCTTTGATGCTTTTGAGTGAACGAAAGCAGGGTCTGACTGACATGATCCTTGGTAGCGTGCTGATTAACACCCGCTACGAATAAGAATTGACCCGCCACTCCCCCGATTTGGGGATTGGCGGGTTCAAAATCACTTGCTAACCTGCGTCCACTGATCAGCAGCTTGGCGACCACTTGCGACACACGCTTCCCATTGCGCCCCAGTTTTATGTGACGGCTCCTCAGCCCTGCCCTTACCTTGACGGCAGGATGGAACGGAAGCTGTTTACAGCGCTTCAGGGTGAGTACGCCGAGAGATTGAATGACACGTTATCGAAGCAAGGCTTCCGGAGGTCGCAGAATGTTCTCTACCGCCCCTCTTGCGCAGAATGCTCGGCGTGTTTGTCTGCCCGCATCCGTGTCGATGACTTCGAAATGTCACGCAGTCAGAAACGCACCGCAAAGCGTAATGACCGACTGAGCCGCGAAGCGACGTCCCCTTGGGCCACTGAAGAACAATACAGCCTGTTTCGACGATATCTCGATAGCCGCCACGCCGATGGTGGCATGGCCGATATGGACATCTTCGAGTTCGCCGCGATGATCGAAGAAACACCGGTCCGCAGCCGGGTGATCGAATACGCCGCAACGGAAGATGATGGCACGCGCTCGCTTGCAGCAGTTTGCCTGACTGATGTCCTCGATGACGGACTGAGCATGGTCTACAGCTTCTTCGATCCGGACCTCGCGGCTTCCAGCTTGGGGACATACGTCATACTGGATCACGTCGACATCGCGCGTGAAGCCGGTTTGCCATATGTCTATCTGGGCTATTGGGTGCCGGGCTCTCCGAAGATGGGCTACAAGGCCAACTTCGCTGCACTTGAAGTCTATTACAAAGGCGAGTGGCAGGAACTGAACGACCCAAGCGAGTTTTCCGCAGACGTCCACCCGCTTTCCACCGACCCAATCGCTGAACAAGTCGCGCGTATCAATTTGCCTGACACGCGCCCGACACACAGATAATCCGTCCGGGATCGGAACAGCCAAAACCAAAGTTTAATGAAAAAGCCCCGGCGGTCTTTCGACTGCCGGGGCTTTTCTAGCTAATCATATCCGCATCACTTCGGGATGAGATCAGGAATAATGGTCACGACGCTTGGGAAATACCAAAGCAGCGCAAGGCCAACGACCTGAATGATCACGAAAGGTATAATACCCCGATAGATGTGCTGCGTCGTCACTTCGGGCGGTGCCACGCCCCTTAGGTAGAACAGCGCAAAGCCGAATGGCGGTGTCAGGAATGACGTTTGCAGGTTCACAGCGATCATGATGGTCACCCATTTCGGGTCAAACGTACCACCGTAAATGACCGGGCCAACAATCGGGATCACGATGTAAATGATCTCAAGGAAGTCCAGAACAAAGCCTAGCAGGAACAACACCAGCATAACGATCAGGAAGACCTGGAACTCGTTATCGAAGCTCTTCAGGAATTGCTGGATGTAATGCTCACCACCAAACGAGATCACCACAAGGTTCAAAAGCTGCGATCCGATCAGAATGGTGAACACCATCGAAGTCACCTTCGCGGTCTCGCGCACGACCGGGCTTAAGACGCCCGAACGGAACAAAACCCAACAGCCATAGAACAAGCCAAACAGTGCAAACAGATACGCCGCTTTGGCGAAGATGAAGGCGATCCAGGTTTCTGCTGTCACGTTCGACTGATTGACCCGAAGATCGAAATTCACACCAATAAGGATCATGATGATCACCGCGAACGTCGCCATGATGATGATCCGACCAGATGCGTCTTCGTCTTTGAGTTTGCGGTAAGCCGCAAGCATGATCGCACCACCGGCACCCAAAGCCGCCGCCGGCGTCGGATTGGTGATACCGCCCAGGATCGAGCCCAGCACGGCGATGATCAACACAAGCGGCGGGAAGACAACGCGCAGTAGCTCGTTTTTCCCAAGCAGTCCGGCCGCATACCGTGCCGCCCACAACGCGATGATCAGCGGAACGAGCAACATCAGGAATGTGACACCCGGCGACGTCAGAGGCGAAATGAACAGAGCATCCACAAGGAAGCCAAGTGCAACCCCGCCCAAACCGATCCAGAGCGGACGCGCATCAGCTGATGGCGCGATCCCCTTCGCCGTCGTCAGGATCAGTGCCAGCAGAGCCAAACCTACTGCAATACCCGTCCCGATCGGGGCGGCGTTTGCCAGCTTCTCTTGCAAGAGTGCCGCACGCTGTTCTTCGGTCAGTTCCTCAGCTTGTTGCACACCACCGGCTTCGTCGATTGCAGCTTGCTGCGCCAACGCTGCGTCCCAAGCTTCCTGACCGTGCAGGTCGATCATCGCGGCCTGACATTCTTCGCCAACATTTGTGCGAAGAGCAGCAGTCTCGCCAGCATCGGAGAAACTTCCAACTGTCACGTTCTGGCTGCCGATAACGCCAGCCGATGACAGGAACATAAGGCCGGCAATGATCGCAACCGGCGCGCCAAGGAACCAGGTCAGTGCCTCATTCCGGGTGATGACTTCTCCGCTGGTAGAACCCAACTGAACAGCAGGCGCCTTGGAAGGATTGAGAAGCGCGTAGCCAAAGGCGTAAGCGGCATACAGACCAGCG
>JAPPOI010000344.1:0-1692 GCA_028818055.1 Boseongicola sp. | reverse complement strand
CGAGCATGATGCCCGGCAGAAGTGCCGCTTGGAACAAGGTGCCGACCGAAACAACGGCCGGTTCACCGAGATACGTCAACGCATCCGAGCATCCGACAGACTGCGCGCGCTCTTCCTGAGCGGCGGAATACAAGTCACCCGCCAGAGTACCGAGAAGAACGATCACAATGGACGGTGGGATAATCTGACCAAGCGTACCGGATGCCGCAATCACGCCAGTAGCCAATTCGGGCGAATAGTTGTTTCGCAGCATGGTCGGCAAAGCCAGAAGACCCATGGTCACAACGGTCGCACCAACAATGCCTGTCGAAGCAGCGAGAAACGCACCCACAACGACGATCGACACAGCCAATCCGCCTGGAAGCGGTCCGAAGACACGTGCCATCGTCAACAGAAGGTCGTTTGCGATTTTTGAGCGTTCCAGCGTGATGCCCATCAAGACGAACATTAAAACCGCCAGAAGGGTTTCGATCGACTGACCAGCCAGAACTCGTTCGTTCATTCGGTTCACGATGAACGAAACATTGCGGTCCATCGCGGTTTCCCAACCGGATGGGAACACAGGTTCTTCTATGCGTGGCAAATCCGGGTATCGGAAGACCGATATCGCGTCCTGTTTTATGCCTTCAGCAATGAGCGCCGCATATTCAGCAGAGCCCGTATCAATTGCCTGGTGGATGAGTAACCCACCTGCATCCAGTCCGGCGATGATCCCGAAAGAGATCACCGCAGACCCACCAATTGCGAAAGCAACTGGGAAGCCAGATAAAATCCCGCCAAACAGGCAAAGGAACACGATCAGAAGGCCGATCTCGACGCCATCTAGTCCTAGAAACATCGCAGTCGCCCCTTAGTGTATTTCTGCCGCGAGCTCGGCTTCTTCATCGCCAAGCTTGTCACGGTCGAGATATTTGTCTTCGCTCTCGGGACCCTCTTTCCACTCGAGGTACGAGCGGTAGAAGAAGGCAATCGAATGCAGGAATACGAGGCCTGCGAACGCCACGAGCAAAATCTTGAACAGGAAGTAGGCGTTGAAGCCATTCGGGCTAAAGCCAATGGTTTCAACGTTCCAGCGCAGTGCCCGCGACTTCAGCAGCAGTTTGTCCAACGAGTCAGACGCCGAGGGCTTCGGTGTCACCAAATGCCGCCAGAGGAAATACCATCCATACATCCAGGTCAGAACAGCGGCTGGCATCATGAAGAACAACGCACCGAACATGTCGATTACGCGTTTCGTCCTGAAGCGAACAGCCGAGTAAATCAGATCAACTCTGACGTGCCCGCCCTGCACGAAAGTGTAAGTCACGCAAAGCGTGACGATGATCGCATTGTAGAGTTTGAGCTCTTCCGCCCACCAACTCACATCTTTTGAAAAGGCAGAGCCAAATCCAAAAGAGAGCTGCGCAGACGCGAAGATGCGCTGCATGAAAATGATGATGATCTGTTGAATAACCATGAGCAGACCTGCCCATGCCGCAAGCCGTCCGACTGTGTTTGCCACAGTCTCAAGGACTCGCACAGAACCCCACATGATCGAGTTCCGCCAAAGCCCGATGCCTGTCAGAACCAGAAACGCTGTGAAAACAACGAAGAAAAATTCAACTGAGCCACCGAAATAGATGAACCGCATCAGCGATTCCTTCTGGCTCCAATCCAGCCACAACCCGGGATGCGTTACCGCATAGGCAAAGT
>JAPPOI010000019.1 GCA_028818055.1 Boseongicola sp. | reverse complement strand
GGGTTAAATCCGCCCCCCACCGACCCTTAGATTGGCCCCCGCGACGTAGGATGCATTGTCCGTCAAAAGCCAATAGATCGCTTCTGCAATTTCTTCCGGCTGTGCGGCGCGGCCGATCGGTAGATTGGGACCGTCGCGTTCCAAGCGCTCGGCCGGCGGCATGTCGGTAACCGTCAGTCCTGGCGCCACAGCATTGACGCGGATCCCTTCGCCTGCGACTTCCTGCGACAGCCCAATTGTAAGACTGTTCACCGCCCCTTTCGACGCTGCGTAGAGGACGCCGGCCCCTGGTGAGCCAAGTCTTGCCGACCCGGATGAAACATTTACGATCGCACCGCCTTTCCCACCATGGCGCGTTGACATACGCCGTATCGCTTCCCGGGAGCACTGAAACAAGGCCGTCACATTCACCGCGAGAACCCGTTCCACATCCGTCGTTTCCAGCGCATCCACCCGAATTCGTGGACCGTGAATACCGGCATTGTTGACCAAGCCGGTGACGGTTCCCAACGCGTCGTCGACCATCTCAAACAAGCGAGTGACATCCGCCTCCACGGCCGTATCGGCCTGAACGGCAATTGCTTCGCCACCGCTTGCCTTAATAGAGGCCACGACTTCTTCCGCCTTATCCGCTCGGTCGCGATAGGTGACGCATACGGCGTGCCCATTTTGCCCGCACAGCAACGCCGTTGCGGCCCCGATCCCACGGCTGCCACCCGTAACGATTGTCACGCCTTTCGAACCATCGCTCATCTACTCATCCTCGCTAAAATCCGCTTCTACTCAGAATCTCGCATAGCTTAATACAAGCACGGACTCTGCTCTGTGAACCAGCCCTGCTGTGTCGGAAAATTTGACACCGACTATCGCTAAGATAGAAAGAGAAAATAATTGTATAATATATTGATATTAAACAATAAAAATTACGGATTCATTGAAGTTAATTCCTCAACGGCACCACTCCCGTGTCGGAATAATTTACAATTCTCGTACTCGCTTATTGGGAGAAAAAGCGTAAGCCATTGAAATTTTGTCTTGTTCTGATGGGGGCACAAAATTTGCTTTATTCTCATTGGATACCTTGGCCTCGAGTCCGACGCTGATTAGCCAAACCCGGCGCGCAGATGTACGCGATCTCGATGTAAGGGCTCGGTATTCACGTCAACAGGTTAGCGAATCAGCTTATATTGATCGCCTAATTTGTGGGATTTGGAGGTATCAGGGTACCTGCGTAAACTGCGTGACAGAAAACTAGGCGCGGTGCGTTGGTTGGAAAGGGGTAGATAGACAATGCGGGCACGCTGGACGCAGCGTCGCGCATGGACGGTTTTGGTTGTCGCGTCCTTGCTGGCTTGGGTCGCCCTTGGGGGCGCCTTTAACGCCATGCTGGACAACGATTTAGCGCGCACTGCCGTCGACATGGATAATTTCGACCCATCGAAGATTTCGCCGGCGGCTGGGCCCGGGACAAAGCCGGCTGACTAAGACCTGAGCGCGCGTCAGCGCCTACTGTTCAAATCTCAGCGCCTACTGTTCAAATCGACGATCTTTTACCCAAGCAGCTATCGGACGGACTTACCCAACGGCAGTGCGTCACGCACTCTTGAAATATCCGGGCAGACGATGCCCGTTTGCTGCAACGCCTTGTCGGTTCGTTCCAGATATTCGCGGCAGGTCCCGAATTTGCCCCGTGCCCGTGCGATAATCTGCGCCGTCTCCTGGTCTGACAGATCTCCGACAAACTGCCGGCTGTCCCTGTTTGCTTCGAAAACCAGAGAGACAATTTGACCTTCGCTGGTATCAAGCGGCGCCCAAATTGGACTATAGGCGTCCGTCCACATTTCACGGTCCCACAGAGCCGCCAGTTGTTCCGGCCTGCCGGCCTCCTCAACCCGCAATGCGATGCCATCGCAAACGCTGGAGCGGTCCTCGATAACGCCGAGCCCCAAACCGGGAGTGTCTGGCGTACCCCTGGCGAGTGCGCTCCAAAGGCAGAAGGATCGCCGAAATCCAGCCAGCCGTGCCTTTCGTCTTTCAGCAACGCGAAACGCTGGCTGCCATATGAGAGACCCATAGGCGAAGACCCATATCGCCCCGGCGCGCCCTTGCATTGTCTGACGCAAGTTTTCGGCCCGTGCCTCCGGTGTCAGCGGCGCGAATGTTTGGCGCTCTACCACCTACTCAAGCCGTTGTAAGAATATCGCCGAATCCGCCATCCGGCGGCGCGGTATCGACGCGGTCGGCATCAAACGTCTCGAGATCACGGGTCATTCTACCAAGAAATATCTCAGAACCGTTGGCACGATGAAGATTGACCTTCGCGTTATAGACCATGTGTCCGAACCCATGTTTGTCCGCGAACCCGTATCGGCACACATTGTAACTGCCGTCATCTTGTTCATAGCCCGTCAGGTAACACTTTATGGACAGGACCTTTTCCCGAGATAAATTCACATCTTCAAAGACTTGAAGGCGTTCCTGCGCTTGGGTCAAAAACCCAGGCGCATCGAAGGATGGAAGCCCTCGATGGATGTCCCGCTCACGTGTCGTCGCAAAGTCGCCTATCAAAATTTGGTTCGGAAGCGCCTTTTCGACGATCCTCGCCAATTGGATCGTGGCGTCGCCGACGATATAGCTTCCCGTACCGGGTCTCGCGCCTTCGGCTTGGAAATACTCGTAGCAATCGCCGATATGAAAGCCGCTGCGTAATTCAGGAATCGTGGTGACAATCCCTTTGCGACGTCCAAGGGTATTGTCGGCCAAGACGAGCATGAGGAAGCAGAACAGATCGACATTGGATTCCAGGCCCTCGGACCGATTCCAAACGTAGAACCCGTCACCCGTCGTCGAATAACACAGGGAAACGTCCAGACCGTGTTCTATCGCGCGTTGGTAGGCCACGTTGATTGAATAAGACAGGCTGTTCAGCGCGGTAACTTGCTCGAGCGGCGTATAATGAGAAAATGCAACGATATCAAATAGTATGACGCCTTTTTTCGTTAGTTTTGTGATGCCGAAACGCCGGGTCAGATACTCCAACGACCGGTCTCCGACATAGCAGTCACGAAGCCCTTCCGGAACGATGATCCGATAGGGTTCTATCTCGCAGATATCGGCAATTTCCGCCAATTCTTCGCTTGTACGGCGTGCCGTACCGACGAGGATTTCTTCATGATTGGCGAACAGGTTGGGCAACAGGTATTGCGGAACAGCAAGCACCTCGAGACCAGCATCGACACTCGACCAGGCGACAACGGCATTTCTGCCCAATCGCCAAAGACGGTTCAGCTCATCATCGACATACTTCAGATATTGACGTGTTTTATCGTTCGGCAAGCCCGCATTTCCCGATTACTGGGCAATTGATCCGAGATAATGCTGCTTCAACTATTGATAAACCATAAATGCGGAGGCGGGCCAACCAGTATGCCCTTCTTTCAACCACTCGCCAGGTTGGCAGCATAAACGTCATCGATATTGTGAACACGTGCGAAAGATTTCGCCCAATTCAACGCATCTTCAAAACTTTCGTCGGCATCGTGTGGATTCTTCCTGAAAGATACCTCCACGCCGGACACGACATAACGGCATAAGACGTTCGTGATGATTTTTCGAGAGTCCTTGGGATCTGGGACGGTCAAAACCCGAATATGATCCCCGGTGGTGCGAGGAAACCCCATTTCAGCATCAACAATATGAACTTCCATCGCCGCACCCGAAGAAATCCGTTGTCACGCCATCGCGGGCGAATACCAGCCATACCCAGATAGACGCAATTCCCCCTATCGGCCAAGCCGGTCCGCCCATGCCGATTTATCACAGCATAGCACCTTCGCTTTTCGGAGTCGTTAAAGCGCCCGATACCATGTGTCAGAAAGCGTATAGCCTTCCGGAAAAGGATCGGTCGGGTCGAGACCGTATTGATGCAGCCCCGTAATCCACGCCCGGCCTGATATCTGCGGTCGAATTGCCGTTGTTTCACCGATGGCGGTTTCTCCTAGGATCTGGCAATGGAACTCGGATCCAATCAAAGAAACGCTCTTGTAGGGATCGCCGACACCAACGTCTCCTCGGGCGCGAAGCACGGCCAGCCGCGCCGACGTCCCCGTTCCGCATGGAGACCGGTCGATCTTTCCGGGTGAAATGACGACGGCATTGCGCCCCTGTTTGCCCCCGTTTGGATCGGATTCAACAGGTCCGGCAAACTGGGTGAAGGTCACGGTGTGAATGTCAGGGTTTTCGGGATGTACCACCGGAAATTTTTCCGCGACCGCCGACTTGATCCGTTCGCCGATTTCGACGAGCGACCGCGCCTCTTCTGCAACTATCGAGAAGCCTAAAGCGCTGGCGTCAACGATCGCAAAGAATGCGCCACCGTAGGCGATATCGACCGAGATCGTCCCCAATCCAGGTACGTCAACCTCGCCATCGAGGACAGCGACAAAGGACGGCACATTTTCCACGGTGACACGCTCACAACGTCCATCTCGGCACTGCGCGACGACCTCGATCAGCCCCCCTGGTGTCTCCAATGTCAAATGGGTTTCCGGTTCCCGCATCGCCACCATTCCGGTTTCCAGGAGAACAGTGGCCACACAAATCGAATTCGATCCGGACATCGGCGGATAATCGGTTGGTTCCATAATGATGAACCCAGCGTCCGCCTTCTTATTTTTGGCAGGAACGATCAGGTTCGCGTGTACGAAAGCCCCACCACGCGGCTCGAAAAGTAGAAACTTCCGAAGCCAATCCGCCTCTTGTTCCAGATACTGCTTCTGCTCAAACAGCGTTTCGCCCGGTGGCGGCAAGACACCGCCGGTAACGACCCGGCCGACTTCACCTTCCGCGTGACAGCCAACTACCGTAATCGCCTTATCCCATCGCATGGGGTCATCCTTTTCACTGCTTGGATTCGATTTTTTATGATTGGATGGCGAGGTTAAAACAACTGCTTTTCAACGGCTCTATTTGCATAACGCACGCCCAACGCTCACAAGAAGATTGGCATTTTAAATAAATATCAGGAAAATAAACGATATATCATGCTCATATTTTGTATTTATTTTTAAAAATTAAATTATTTTGCCAAATAATCAGTACTGTTTTAGTATTATAAAATAAATATTAAGTATGATTAATAAATCATGAACAATAACTTGCATGACGACCAAACATCTTGGCCGATTTTCTTGCCGGCCGAGTGCGGGCTAACGCAGAGACCGACCGGTCACTGCGCAGGAACCGCCGATGATCGCGTTCGAAATCCGTCGCAGAACATGTCCAACGTATCGCACCAAACCGGGGAGCGGTCGGATCGATGAAGTCTATGTTTGTTCCGACTGCCGGGAACGCACAGCCGTCACGGCGCTTCGCGCATCACCGCAATACACGGCAGCCTGCCGGGACGTACAGCGTGCTGTTGATGGAGCCAGCAGCGTCGGCTGACGGTTATACCGTTTCGCCCGTTGAACAGGCTGAAAACGCGGGCCTCACAATTCAGCGTGAGAGCCAAGTTGACTCAGTCGTTAGCCGTCTCTCCGAAGAAACCTTCGATGCTGTCTTCTACGACCTCACGATGGGGGTTGGAGAGAATCTGCTCGGCCTAGACCATATCGTCAACGCTTGCACGAATACGCCTGTAATCGCGGTCTGCAAGAGGGACGATGATGACGCCGCAGCCGAAGCGCTTCGCCATGGCGCACAGGGTTGCATCGTGAACGGTCTCAATTCCGCGGCGTCACTCCACCAGGCAATTCGATTGGCGCTCTCACGCAAGCAATGGGAGCGTCAGCTTGTCGGGTCCGCACGGTATGACTATCTCACCGGCTTGCCAGACCGCATCCTGTTTCGCGAGCGCTTGGAACAATCGATCCTGGAGGCGCATCGCAGCGGCGGTCAGATGGGCATCCTGTTCGTTGATCTGGACCAATTCAAAGAGATCAACAACACGCTTGGTCACGAGGTCGGCGACAAATTGCTGAAGATCGCGACCGAGCGAATTCGAAAATGCGTCCGGCAAGCGGACAGTGTCGCGCGCTCCGGCGGCGATGAATTTGCGATCATCGCCAAGAGATTAAACCCGGCGACCGATGCTGCCGCCCTTGCCAAACGTATCAATACATCGCTCGCACAGCCGTACCGTATCGACGACAATGAAATTCATTGCACCGCCAGCATCGGTATCACCGTCTATCCAAATGACGGAGAAGATGCGGACACGTTACAGAAATACGCGGATTTGGCGTTGCATCGGGTAAAGGAGATCGGACGCAACGGTTTCCAATTCTACAGCGCGACCATGAACAAGGTCGTGCACACCCGAAAGACAATCGAGGCACAGATCCGCGACGCGTTGGCGAAAGACCAGTTCGTCCTGAACTATCAGCCAAATGTCGATGCGCGTAACGGCAGACTTGTCGGCAGCGAAGCGCTGATCCGCCTGGAGCATCCGGAATTTGGTACCGTCCCGCCGAACCACTTCATCCCGACCGCAGAGGAAACCGGACTGATTGTCGCAATCGGGGAATGGGTCCTGCGGTCGGCTTGTACGCAAGCGCGACTCTGGCAGGATAGCGGTGAATTGCCGGCCCGGGTGGCGGTTAACCTGTCGCCGCTTCAGTTTCGCCGGCCGGAGTTCGTTGAAACCGTTACACAGGTATTGGATGAAACCGGTCTGGATCCCGGCAATCTCGAGCTGGAAATCACCGAAAACGTCGTCATGGCGGATTACGAACTAACCGAGAAAACGCTGCAGGCTCTGTATGAGTTGGGGGTTCGCCTGGTTGTCGATGATTTCGGCACGGGTTATTCCTCCCTCACCTACCTAAAGCGCTTTCCTGTCTGCAAGTTGAAGATCGACCGCTCCTTCGTGAACGAGATCGCCACCAGCGCAGAAGACGCTGCCATCGTCACGGCCATCATAAAGATGGCGCACAGCTTGAACCTGGAAGTGATCGGCGAGGGTATAGAAACGACCGAGCAGCTACGCTTTCTGCAGATGCAGGCTTGTAACGAATTTCAGGGGTACCTGTTCACGAAAGCGCTGGATCCCAACGCCTACGG
This sequence comes from Boseongicola sp., assembly GCA_028818055.1. Taxonomy (GTDB): domain Bacteria; phylum Pseudomonadota; class Alphaproteobacteria; order Rhodobacterales; family Rhodobacteraceae; genus JAPPOI01. The sequence goes on along the minus strand of JAPPOI010000019.1, from coordinate 1,407 downwards.
CAAATGGGCCCAGGACTGGATCACGAACCGGATTACGGATTACAACTTCACGCCGTAATAAGCGGGTCCCGATAGCGCCAAAACAAAACCGCCGGACCGGCATGCGCCCTGTCCGACGGTTGGTCGAGGATGCGGATTAGAACAGATTACGCTGCGTTCAATTCTTTGATGAAGGCTGCGATTTGGTCCGACATCTCCGCCGCATTGGTCGAGAGCTCACCGGCTGCCGCCTGTACCTGAGACGCCGAAGTACTTGTCTCACTCGCGCCTTGGGTAACGCCCGAAATATTTTTGGTTACTTCGGCCGTTCCCTCTGACGCCTGCTGGACGTTCCGCGTGATCTCTTCCGTGGCGGCCCCCTGCTCTTCAACCGCTGAGGCGATGCCAGCTGCAATCTCGTTGATATTGCCGATCGTGCCACGAATACTCGTGATCGCGTTCACCGTGTCATTCGTCACCGACTGGATCGCGCCGATCTGCTCCGCGATATCTTCGGTTGCTTTAGCAGTTTGGTTCGCCAACGACTTCACTTCGGAGGCGACCACCGCAAACCCCTTGCCCGCATCGCCCGCACGCGCGGCTTCGATCGTTGCGTTCAACGCCAGCAAGTTCGTTTGACCGGCAATGTTGTTGATCAACTCCACGATCTCGCCAATCTTTTGCCCGGCTGCGGCAAGCGTTTCCACCGTGCTGTTGGTACGTTCCGCCTCTTCTGCCGCGGACTGCGCGATTTCCGAGGATTTTGCGACCTGGCGACTGATTTCGGCAATCGAACTGGCGAGTTGCGCCGATGCGGAGGCGACCGTTTGCACGTTGGTTGACGCTTCCTCCGATGCTGCGGCAACGGCGCTCGCCTGCTGGCTCGTGGCATCGGCCGTCGTCGTCATGGTCTTGGCGGTCGAATCCATTTCGTTTGCCGCAGAAGAGACGATTTCCACTACATCTTTGACGTTGTTGGCAAGCGCCACCTGTTTCGTGACGACCGACCATGTCAGCATCGGGGCCCTGTAATTTCCATTCACGTCGCGGATTGCTGAAACCAACAGATTCCATTTTTCATCGCCAACTGAAATCTGCGTCTTATGGGGCAGGTTCGCAGGATCTACCAGCAACTGACGTTGTTGCGCGAATTCCTTGAGTAAATTGCTAATGTTCTGACCGGCCAAGGCATCAGCCTTTGCCGGGAGATGCTCTTCGACCTGCCTCAAAGTATTGAGCGCCGCATCATTCATGTAATCGATCTGCAAATTCTCCAGATCGCAGGTCATCACATTGATGGGCATTTCATCGACCATCTGCTTGTAGCGGTCTCGCTCCGCTTCAACCTGCCTCAACCTCTCCTCTGACGATTCTGGAGTTCCCCCGGTTTGATGGACACTTTTCATTTGATGAAGGAGAGTGTTTTTC
>JAPPOI010000454.1 GCA_028818055.1 Boseongicola sp. | reverse complement strand
GGGTTATGCTGAAATGGTGCGACGTTACGGATCCGAACAAGTCCGGCAAGCCGCTACCATTGGCGGAAACATCGCAAACGGCTCACCCATTGGCGACAACCCTCCGGCCTTGATTGCGCTTCGGGCCATGCTTGATCTTCGAAAAGGCGATCAGAAGCGCACGATGCCGATCGAAGACTTCTTCATCGAGTATGGCAAACAGGACCGCGAACCGGGAGAGTTTGTCGAGGCTGTCACAATACCAAAAGAGGCGCCCAACTTGCGGTGCTACAAATTATCGAAGCGTTTCGACCAGGATATTTCAGCAGTTTGCGGGTGCTTTAATATTGAGATTGCAGACGGAAAGGTGAGTTCGGCACGAGTTGCTTTTGGTGGGATGGCGGGCATCCCAAAGCGAGCGGAAAATGTCGAAGCTGCCTTGCTAGGGCAGGATTGGTCCGAGAAGACAGTCCGTTCAGCAATGGGCGAGTTTGCGAAAGACTTCACGCCTCTTTCAGACATGCGCGCGGGTGCCGAATACCGACTGAAAACATCCGAAAACATGCTTCTTCGGTATTTCCATGATCTTCACGGCTCTCCCGTAAATGTGTTGGGGGTCGTCGGATGAGCGTTGCGAAGCCACTTCCTCACGACGCTGCGCGCCTGCATGTCACAGGTCAGGCCCGTTATGTCGATGACATTCCACTTCCAGCTAACGCGCTTCACTTGGCATTTGGTCTGTCAACGATTGCGTATGGCAAGATTACGCACATCGACCTGAGCAAGGTTCGCGCTGTGCCGGGTGTGATTGCGGTTCTGACAGCAGATGATTTCGATCATCATGTCGATGTCTCTCCGTCTCCCAGTCCTGAACCACTCCTGGCGGAAGGCACAGTGCATTTTGTTGGCCAGCCGATTTTCCTTGTCGTTGCTGAGAGCCATCTTGCGGCCCGAAAAGCTGCACGTTTGGGTCAAGTCGAATACGAGGAATTGCCGGCGATCCTGTCGCTTGAGGATGCGCTAGCGGCCGACAGCCGTTTTGAAGACGGTCCGCGAGTTTACGCGGCGGGCGACGCTGAAGCCGCGATTGCGGGCGCGTCAAATACTCTGGAAGGCCAAATAGACGTCGCAGGGCAAGAGCACTTTTATCTGGAGGGGCAAGCGGCGACAGCGCTTCCGCAGGATGATGGCGGGTTCATCGTCTATTCCTCGTCGCAACATCCGACAGAAATTCAGCACAAGGTGGCACACGCCCTTGGTTTGCCGATGAGCGACGTGCGGTGCGAAGTTCGGCGGATGGGCGGTGGATTTGGTGGCAAGGAAAGCCAGGGCAATCATCTGGCAGTCGCCTGCGCGCTGGCCGCACGTCTAACCGGTCGCGCTTGTACGATGCGTTATGATCGCGATGACGATATGGTTGTCACTGGGAAGCGGCATGATTTCCAGATCAAGTACCGTGTAGGGTTTGCCGACGATGGTCGGATTTCAGGGCTGGAATTTATTCAGCTTTGCCGCGCTGGTTGGTCCATGGACCTGACGCTGCCGGTTGCCGACAGGGCCATGCTGCACGCCGACAACGCCTATTTCCTGCCAGACATCCGAATTGAGTCTCATCGGCTTAGAACCAACACGCAATCTAACACCGCATTCCGGGGCTTTGGTGGCCCGCAGGGCATGGTTGGGGTCGAGCGTGTGATGGACCATGTCGCGCACGAGCTTGGAATGGATCCGGTCGAGGTCAGAAAGCGGAACTTCTACGCGAAGGTCGGCAAGCCACCGCAATCCACGCCGTATGGAATGCCTGTCGAAGACTTCATTCTGCATGAGATGACTGAGCGCTTGGAAGCAACCAGCGACTACCATGCCCGTCGTGCTGCCGTGCGCGAATGGAATGCTGACAACCGGTATCTGAAGAAAGGTATCGCGCTCACCCCGGTCAAATTCGGCATCAGCTTTACGCTGACGCATCTCAATCAAGCCGGGGCTTTGGTGCACGTCTATCAGGACGGCTCGATAGCGTTGAACCATGGCGGTACGGAGATGGGGCAGGGGCTGTTCCAAAAGGTCGCGCAAGTTGCAGCGTCGCGCTTCGGTGTCGACATGTCCCGCGTAAAGATCACGGCAACCGATACAGGCAAAGTACCTAACACAAGCGCCACGGCGGCTTCATCAGGCTCTGACTTGAACGGCATGGCAGTGAAAGCTGCCTGCGACACCATTCGCGACAGGCTGGCCAGCTTCGTCGCGGAACGGGCGCAAGCGGATCCCAAAAGTGTTGTTTTCAAGGATGGGCATGTCGAGGTCGGTGGAGACCGCATTCCCTTCGATGATGTTGTTACAGACGCGTATATGAACCGCATCAGCCTCAGTGCGACCGGGTTCTACAAAACTCCCAAAATTGTTTGGGATCGTATCAAGGGGGAAGGTCGCCCATTCTTCTATTTTGCCTACGGGGCGGCGGTCACTGAAGTCGTGATCGATACGTTGACGGGTGAGAACCGGATACTTCGCGCCGATATTCTCCATGACTGCGGTGCGTCTTTGAATCCAGCCATCGACGTTGGTCAGATCGAAGGCGGTTACGTTCAAGGAGCTGGGTGGCTCACGACGGAGGAATTGGTTTGGGACGACAAAGGTCGTCTTCTCACTCATGCGCCATCGACCTACAAGATACCTGCTTGTTCAGATCGTCCCGATGTCTTCAACGTCGCATTGTGGGAAGGTGAGAACTCTGAAGAGACCATCTATCGATCCAAGGCTGTCGGTGAACCCCCGTTGATGCTGGGTATCTCAGCCTTGATGGCTTTGTCGGATGCCGCCGCGGCGTGCGGGGATAAATACCCAGACCTGCAATCGCCAGCCACGGCAGAGCAGGTCTTCAATGCTGTTCAAAGGGCGGGATCATGACATTTGCTTTGGATCATCTGCGCCAAATGGCGAAATCCGGCCCCGTGGCAAGAGTGGTTGTCGCGGGTGTCCAAGGCTCTGTTCCGCGAGAAGTCGGCGCATCGATGACCGTTACAGAGAAAGAAGTCATTGGGACTATTGGTGGAGGAACACTGGAATTTGAAGCCATTAAGAGCGCAAGGGAGTTGCTTGCAAAAGGGCAAAGCCGATTGGACCGACTGCCCTTGGGACCGGGATTGGGCCAATGCTGCGGTGGGGCGGTAACTCTTCTGACTGAAATTTGGTCGCAGCAATCATTGGATGACATATCGTCAAATGTGATCGCGCGCGCACTACCTGAAACTACAGGCGGGATGCCGTTGGCACTTTCGCGAATTCTGGCCCGGCATCGGGCCGAAGGCAAAATACCCGATTCCGGAATTGTCGATGGTTGGATGATTGAGCCCATTTCGCCCCCAACTCGTGATATTTGGGTTTGGGGCGCCGGACACGTTGGGCGTGCCTTAGTGAATGTTTTGCAGCCGTTGCCGGATGTCCAAATTTTCTGGGGCGACTTTGATCAATCGCGCTTCCCTGACATCATTGAAAGCTCGACCAAAAAGCTTGTTGCAGAGAACCCTGCTGATCTTGTCAGCCTGGCCAGCGACCACGCTGAGCATCTGATTGTAACCTATTCGCACGCCCTGGATCTTGAGCTGTGCCACCGCCTTTTGAGCCGGCCGTTCCGATCAATTGGGTTGATTGGATCAGCGACTAAATGGGCGCGATTTCGTTCTCGCCTTCAGGCGCTGGGCCATTCGGACGCTCAAATCCAACGCATTCAGTGCCCTATCGGGGACCCAAGCCTTGGCAAACACCCTCAAGCGATTGCGCTTGGCGTTGCCTCTGCCATAGTGCGTGAGGGGGCGGTTGCCCTTGACTTGACGAAAGACCACGCATGACAGCGCCCATTCTGACAATCAATGGCCTGACCAAAGCTTACCCGGGCGTCGTGGCGAACGATGATGTCAGTTTCTCGGTTGGGCGCGGCGAAGTGCATGCACTTCTTGGCGAAAACGGTGCCGGAAAATCGACTCTCGTTAAAATGATCTACGGCTTGGTGAAGCCGGACAGCGGTTCCATGACTTTCGCAGATGCGCCCTTTGCGCCCTCTAGTCCGCAAGAGGCACGTTCGACCGGCATTGCGATGGTCTTTCAGCACTTTTCGCTGTTTGAGGCGCTGAATGTTGCTGAAAACGTTGCGCTGGGCATGGAAAACCCGCCGCCCATGCGGGAACTTGCAACGCGTATCCGTGAAGTTAGCGACACGTACGGTTTGCCGCTCGACCCCAACCGAATGGTTGGCGATCTTTCGGCGGGTGAGCGGCAGCGCGTCGAAATCATCCGATGCTTGTTACAGGATCCAAAGCTCCTGATTATGGATGAACCGACCAGCGTTCTAACGCCTCAAGAGGTCGATATCCTGTTCCAAACGTTGCGTAAGCTGCAGTCCGAAGGAACCTCAATCCTGTATATCAGCCATAAGTTGGAAGAAATCCGGTCGCTTTGTGAAGGCGCAACCATCCTTCGTCTCGGAAAGGTGGTTGGTTCTTGCGATCCGCGCGAGAAGTCCGCACGAGAGCTTGCGGAAATGATGGTTGGTACTGAGTTGAAAACGCCTACCAGCGCCGCACATGAACCTGGACCAGTGGCGCTTGAGGTTTCTGGGCTCACAGTTCGACCGGCCAGCCCGTTTGGCACCGTTCTCAAAGATGTTTCTTTCTCGGTTCGCGAAGGCGAAATTCTCGGGATCGGTGGGGTTGCTGGAAACGGCCAAGACGAACTACTCGGCGCGCTTTCGGGTGAGATGCTCAGTGAAGATGACGCAGTTAAGCTGGAAGGCAAACCTATCGGTCGGCTTGGTCCAAATCTGCGGAGGGGTATAGGCCTGCAAGCCGCGCCTGAAGAGCGGCTTGGGCATGCCGCTGCACCGGATATGTCTCTGATCGAGAATGCAGTTCTAAGCGCGCGCGTACGTCAAAACCTTGATCGCAACGGATTCATCGACTGGCGCAAAGCTCGCGATTTTGCGGAACAGGTGATCGAGGCCTTTGATGTCCGCACGCCAGGGCCAGGAAACGCTGCACGTGCCTTGTCAGGTGGCAACTTGCAGAAGTTCGTGATTGGTCGGGAAATCCTGCAATCGCCCAAAGTATTTGTGGTCAACCAACCCACGTGGGGTGTTGACGCAAGCGCCGCGGCATCCATTCGTCAGGCAATTTTAGATTTGGCTGTTGCAGGATCAGCGGTCGTTGTGATCAGCCAAGACTTGGACGAGCTGATGGAAATCTCCGATCTTTTTGCCGCCTTGAACGAAGGCCGCCTGAGCGATCCGCGCCCCGCCCGGGGCCTGACAATTGATGAGATCGGCCTGATGATGGGTGGCGCGCACGGGATGGAGGTTGCCCATGTCTGATGGTGTAAGCTCATGATACATCTTGAGAAAAGACCGACGCCGTCACCGCTTTGGAGCTATCTGACGCCTTTGATCGCCGTTGTCGCAACTATGATCGCTGGCGGATTGATGTTTGCCCTTCTCGGCAAGGATCCGGTCGTAGCTATCCGAACGATCTTCTGGGACCCAATCTTTGGTGAGTTTGCGTTCTACTATCGTGGTCAGTTGCTGGTTAAAGCAGGGCCGTTGATTTTGATTGCTATTGGTCTGTCGCTTGGCTTCAGGGCTGGCATTTGGAACATCGGCGCGGAAGGTCAGTACATCATGGGCGCCGTATTCGGCGCGGCTGTGGGTTTGGCGTTTTACCCAATGGAAGCGCGCTGGCTTGTGTTTCCATTGATGATTTTGGGTGGTGCGCTGGGCGGGTTCTTATGGGCCATGATTCCGGGCATCTTGCGAACGCGGTTTAATACCAACGAAATCCTTGTTTCGCTTTTGCTGGTTTATGTGGCTGAACAAATCTTGGCGTCGATGTCGCTTGGATTGCTGCGCAACCCTGACGGAGCTGGGTTTCCCGGTTCGCGAAACCTGCGGCAATACGAAAGCGCGGCCAACAATGAATTGATCGCCGGATGGGGCATGCATTGGGGTGTCGTGGCAGCGTTCATTGCCGTGATTTTCGCGTACATCATGCTCAGCCGACATGTCATGGGCTTCAACGTGCGTTTGACTGGCGAAAGCCCGCGCGCGGCGAAATTTGCCGGTGTTAACCCCAATCGCCTGATCCTGTTCTGTCTTGGAACTTCCGGTGCGTTGGCCGGGCTGGCTGGTCTCTTTGAAGTAGCTGGTCCCGCCGGCCAAATTAGCATCGATTTTAATGTGGGTTATGGTTTCACAGCGATTATTGTTGCCTTTTTGGGTCGACTTCACCCCATCGGCATTTTGCTAGCGGGCTTGCTAATGGCTTTGACCTATATCGGTGGCGAAGCTGCACAGGCGTCTCTTGGGCTTCCAGCAGCGGCAATTCAGGCATTCCAGGGCATGCTGCTGTTCTTCTTGCTAGCCTTTGATGTTTTCACAAATTTCAGACTGCGTTTGGGTCGGGAGATATCGACATGAAGTACATACTTCTTGTCCCGTTGTCCGTCGGTGCCCTGAGGGCCGATACGGCGCTTTGCCCGATGTCTGGCACGGTTATCGCGACAGCGTATGCACACGAAAACATTAACGGAGGGATTGCTTGATGGAATTCGGGTCCATCAATCCGGTTTTGCTTGTTGCGTCACTGATGGTGGCGTCAACTCCGATCCTTCTGGCCGCCATCGGCGAGCTTATTGCGGAAAAGTCGGGTGTCCTGAACCTTGGGGTTGAGGGCATGATGATCGTGGGTGCGGTGACCGGATTCATCGTTGCCGTGCAAACTGGGTCTCCATTTCTCGGGTTCGTCGCCGCGGCCGCCGGTGCGGCTGTTTTGGCATTCTTATTTGCCGTTCTGGTCCTTTTCTTTTTGTCCAATCAAGTTGCGACAGGCCTCGGGCTAACGCTGTTTGGCCTGGGAATTTCTGCGCTGATGGGTCAGGGGTATGTTGGTATCCGCCCGCCTGCGTCTCCGCGTTGGGATTTCTTTGGGCTTTCAGAATTGCCGGTTGTTGGACCGATCCTCTTTAACCAACACCCATTGGTTTACTTGTCCCTAATCTTGGTTGCGGCGACTTGGTACGTTTTGCGATCGACCAGAATGGGATTGGTATTGCGCGCAGTTGGTGAAAGCCACGATGCGGCTCATGCGCTGGGTTATTCCGTGCACGGCACCCGCATCGCGGCGATCCTGTTCGGAGGTGCCTGCGCGGGTCTGGGCGGAGCCTTTCTGAGCTTGGTGATTGTCCCGCAATGGACTGATGGCATGACGGCCGGGCGCGGATGGATCGCGCTGGCAATTGTCGTTTTCGCATCTTGGAGACCCTGGCGGGTTTTGCTGGGTGCTTATCTTTTTGGTGGCGTGACCGTTTTACAGCTGAATTTGCAGGCCGCAGGCATCGCAATTCCTGTCGAACTCTTGTCCATGTCGCCATACCTGATAACCATTCTTGTGTTGGTTATTATCTCGTCCGACCGAAACCGCGCTGCGCTCAATGCGCCGGCGTCGCTTGGCCGGGCATTTCATGCCTCGCACTGAGGCACGTTACATCTATGGGGAGACAAAAATGAAAAAGAGAACACTACTGGCCGGCGTCGCTGCCACCGCGCTGGCGTCGATGAGCTTCGCAGGAAGCCACGGAGACGGGCCGGTCAAAGTCGGCTTCGTGTACGTGGGGCCAATCGGCGACGGCGGCTGGACCTACGAGCACCATCAGGGTCTGCTAGCGGTTGAAGAGGCGTTCGGCGACAAGGTTGAGACCGTGTATCAGGAAAGTGTTCCTGAAGGTGCTGACGCTGAGCGCGCAATGACTCAGATGGCGCTTCAAGGCGCGGACCTGATTTTCACGACATCGTTTGGCTACATGGACCCAACGATCAACGTTGCGGCGAAATTCCCGGATGTGAAGTTCGAACACGCAACCGGCTACAAGCGTGCGGACAACGTATCGACCTACTCGGCAAGGTTCTATGAAGGCCGGGCTGTTCAGGGCCACATCGCTGGCAAAATGACGAAAACAAACAAGATTGGGTACATCGCGTCTTTCCCGATCCCCGAAGTCATTCGCGGTATCAACTCAGCGTATCTTCACGCCAAGAAGGTGAACCCCGATGTTGAAATGAACGTCGTCTGGGTCTTCACCTGGTTCGATCCCGCCAAAGAGGCAGATGCTGCGAAGGCTCTGATCGACAATGGTGTTGACGTTGTGCTTCAGCACACAGACTCCACCGCTCCGCAGGCCGCAGCAGCGGAAGCAGGCGTGATTTCATTTGGTCAAGCGTCTGACATGGCTGAGTTCGGTCCAACGCCGCGCGTCAGTTCCATTATCGACAACTGGGCGCCATACTACATCGCCCGTACTCAAGCCGTGCTCGATGGCACTTGGGAAAGCGTCGACACGTGGGATGGCATTTCAACCGGTATGGTTGAAATTGGTGAAATCACCGAAGCTGTTCCAGCGGATGTGAAGGCTGAAGCAGAAGCGCTTCGCGACGCGATCGGCGCTGGCGAATATCATCCGTTCACCGGACCGATCAACAAACAGGACGGATCGGTTTGGTTGGCTGACGGTGAAACAGCGAGCGACGGTGATCTCGCCGGTATGGGCTTCTATGTTGAAGGCATAGTCGGCGACATTCCGAACTAAGGCGAGTTGTTCAAATAGACAAAGGCCGCCTTCGGGCGGCCTTTGACATTTCTGGCTCAATTTTACGAGCTTGCGATTGGGAATAGGGGAGGCACACGTGAAGACGATTTCGGGCAAAACAGTATCAAGGTTCAGCTTCGGGACCATGCAGTTCGGTGACAAGGCGACTGAAGCTGATAGCGCAGAGATGTATGCCAGCTGCCGTGCAGCAGGGATCAATTTCTTCGATACAGCTCACGCCTATACCGGTGGCCGATCAGAAGAGATTCTTGGTGAGTTGGCCGCAGACGAGCGTGATGATGTTTTCATTGCAACGAAGTGTGCCGAGAGCACCATCGCTGCTCCTGACCGCATCCGTGCAGAGTTCGACATAAGTCGAAAGCGGCTGAACATGGACTCGGTCGACCTTCTTTACTTGCATCGTTGGGACAACACGACTCCACTGGAAGAAACCTATGAAGTCATGGCCGAATGGGTGCAGGCTGGTCTTGTAAGATATGTTGGTGTTTCCAATTACTCAGCGTGGCAGATCATGAAAGCGCGTCGTGTGGCGCAGGACCTTGGCATCGACATCAAGTTCATCCAACCCATGTACAATTTGGTCAAGCGACAGGTTGAAGTTGAAATCATACCGATGGCTGTCTCGGAAGGGTTTCATGTTTGCCCATATTCACCTCTTGGCGGTGGATTGCTGACTGGAAAGTACTCCGGCGGCACGTCCGGGCGTATTGTCGAAAACGAAATGTACAAATCGCGATATGCCCCAGAATGGATGCATGACGCTGCGGCAGGTCTCAAGGCACTGGCAGAGGAGGTCGGTGTTTCACCAGCGACTTTGGCAGTCGCTTGGGTCGCGCGAAACAAAGGTATCTGGGGGCCGATCATCTCGGCGCGAAATGCCGAACAGTTGGTGCCCTCTTTGGCCGCGATTGAGTACGCGATGGATGACACGCTCTATGAGCAGCTTTCCTCTTTAACGCCAACGCCTCCACCTGCGACCGACCGTCTCGAAGAGGCATGACACGGGTCGCAATTATTGGAGGTGGCGTCGCAGGTTTGACTGCGGCGGCGCATTTGGCGCCTGATTACGACGTCACCGTATTCGAGGCTGAAGAGCACATCGGCTACCATGCCAGCGGTCGCTCTGCCGCCATGTTTGAAGAGAACTACGGCAACGAAGCTGTGCGAGCATTGAACCGCGCGTCTCGTGCATATCTGGAAGACAGCGACGTCCTTAGCCCACGCGGATTCTTGATGGTTGCTCTGCCCGACCAAGCGGAGCTGTTTGAAGCCGATCGATTGGAGATGGGGCTGAACAACGTCAGTGTGGACGATGCACGTGCCCGTGTTCCGATACTCTCACAGGATGTCACACATGCCGCGACACATGATGGGGCGATGGACATCGATACAGACCGATTGCTGCAAGTCTACGCATCGCAGGTCACATCCAATGGTGGACGCATTCAACGCAAGACACCCGTCATCCAGGCAGAACAGCGACCCGACGGATGGTACCTTCAAACTCAGCAACGAGCGGAACAATTCGATGTGGTCGTTAACGCCGCTGGCGCTTGGGCCGATGAATTTGCAAGGAATTCGGGCGTTGAGCCAATAGGTCTTCAGCCGTTCAGACGATCAATGGCGCGGATGCCAGCGCCCGGGGGACATGACGTAAGCCGCTGGCCAATGCTATTCGGACCCGGTGAAAGCTGGTACGCAAAGCCTGATGCAGGAGGATGGATTGTGTCACCTGCGGAAGAAGACTCTTCGCCACCTATGGATGCTTGGGCGGATGACCTTGTCATTGCAGAAGGCATCGACCGCTATCAGGCACACGTCATTGAACCTGTCACCAAAGTTGAAACGACTTGGGCGGGATTGCGTACATTCGCACCTGACCGTTCGCTTGTAATCGGCCCAGATCCGAACACTGATGGGTACTTCTGGTGCGCAGGACAGGGTGGATACGGATTTCAGACCTCACCTGCTGCCGGCAGGCTCTTGGCTGATTTAATCGCGGGTCGCAAACCCGGTCTTTCAACTGAGTTTGTTGACGCTTTGGCCCCGTCTCGATTTTAGGAAAGGTGCGGCCTAAGCAAAGTCCGGGGAATAGCTGACCCGCTCGCGCAGTTTGTATCGCGGCGCCGGATAGCCCTTAAATTTTGGACCCAACTCCGGAAAAGTCTTTGTCAGCTCTTTCTTCACGTCGCGCGGCACGTCCTTGATCGCTTCTGATTTGGGCGAGAAGCTTTCAACGGGAAGTCCGTTCGCGCAGAACACTTGGTGTTCATCGAAGACCACGTTGTAGTATGTCACTTCTTCAGTCGCGCGGTCGACAAATGCGCTGTCGTTAAGGCCTGCGATATCGCGGGCCGGAACCAGGCAGCTGACCGCATCGTCCTCGTCCTCCAGTCGCCATCCTGGGATCAAGAGGCGGTGAGCACCACCAACCGACAACGTCTGTTGCGGCATCATCGGGCCGACTGCGCGTGGGCGAAGCACGACCGGCGCCAGCGAAGGGTCTGCGGCGATCTTCTTTGCCGTTACAGTGCGTGCCCAAATCATCTTCACCGGCTGCAAGCCATTGTCGCGTGTGACAATCAAATCGCCGGGTCGGAAGTTTTCCACGCGTCGCGGTCCACATGGGGTACGTAGATTGGCGCCGGCGCACAAGCCAGTGGCACCAGCGTTTGCAACTGCATTGGCATCCGAAATCTTCGTGACAATCGTCATTGGCGCGAGTCCTTACACGCGTGGTTGGGTGCGGATTAGCGTAAGTTCAAATGTGACCGAATTAGGGACACCGCATGGAGAATCCGGGATGTATTTCCCGTCTAACGGGTCATCGTTCACAATTAGCAAACAATCAGCGTTTTTTTGGCGCGATAATCTGAATTTAGGCCGAACAATAAAGAGGTCAGCAAGACGATTGTTAAATCAGAACGTGGCGCGAATGCGGATCGCAGACTGCGCTCATCCAAATTCTTCGACGATCGACAAAGCAGCTTGTTTTGGATCGGTTGCGCGGTGAATAGGTCGCCCCACAACGACGTGGTCTACGCCAGCCCTGATCGCCTCGGCCGGTGTCATCACGCGTTTTTGGTCGCCAAGGTCTGCGCCTGCTGGCCGAACGCCGGGTGTAACGATCAAACGCCCGGTCGAAGATGACAGAGCCCGAATTTGGCTTGCTTCCTGGGGTGAGGAGATCACTCCGTGTGCACCGGCCTCGAAGGCCCGATCCGCACGCTCAATCACCAGCTCTGACACATCGCCGGGCCGGATTTGTGCTTCATCGAGATCGCCACGATCTAGTGAAGTGAGAACTGTCACGGCCAGAATTTTCATGTCGCTCGCCCCGGCTCCTTCGCGGGCCGCGCGGACAACGTGGGGGTCGCCGTGAACCGTCAGGAAATCGAGATCAAACTGCGCCAGACCGCGAACAGCTGCTTCAACCGTCGCGCCTATGTCGAACAGTTTTAGGTCCATGAAGATCCTTTTGCCGTGGTCCCCTTTCAATTCGTTCGCCAAGGCCAGTCCACCACCGGTGAGCATACCAAGGCCAATCTTGTAGAAGGACACAGAGTCTCCAAGGCGCTCAGCCAGGGCCAATCCATCAAGTGCGTTGGGGACATCTAAGGCAACAATCAGACGGTCGTCAGCTTTGACCATACGTGGCTCCTTTTCGTTGCCTTCCTCTATTCGGGCAAGTGTTTGGACGCAAGCGCCGTCGCCGTCCAATAGCTTGCGTAGCATCATGGCACATGCTCGACTGAAGCATGGGAAAGTCGGGACTTCTTGAAGCATTCGAAGAGTTTGACGGGATACGGACCGAGCCGTTGAAGAAAGTCTTGGGCGGTTGCGTCTCTTCTGACGTGCTGCCGTTCATTCCAGGACCGCATGAAATACCGGCTACCTGGTTTTTGTTGAAACTCGCAAAAGCAGGTTCTGTGTCACTACGCGATGCGGAGGTGGCTGCTCAGCGTCTTCCTCAAATCCAAAGCGCTGATGCGGTCCTGCACGTGCTTCAAATGGCCCAGCATCTTCCTGATGCCTACGCAAATTCAAAGACTGCTATTGCGCCCCTATTGGAGCACAAGCGCATTTTGATAAGGGTTTGGGCGTTGGACGCGCTCGTTCGGGCTGACCCCGCTGCGCCTGAATTGATCGGGCTGATCGACAATGCTGCCAAAGATAGCTCTGCTGCAATGAGGGCCCGGGCGCGACAATTGATGCCACTGCTTGTTAAAACAATCGGCTGACAAGCCCTTGTTTTACAGAACTTGTGGCCCCAAATGAATTCAAAGGCTCAAACACGGCATGCTGCCTAGCGGGTGCCATCAATAGAGCGCTTAAAGAAGGAGATAACGATGGACTTGGAGAAGTTCACCGAACGATCACGCGGCTTCTTGCAGGCCGCTCAGACGATCGCAATGAGGGAAAGCCACCAGCGGTTGGCGCCCGAACACTTGCTCAAAGCACTGATGGACGATGAACAGGGGCTAAGCGCCAACCTGATCCGCGCCGCGGGCGGTTCACCCGAGCGAGTTCGTGAAGCGGTCGACGCAGCTGTTTCTAAGCAGCCGAAAGTTTCTGGTGATGCCGGCCAGACCTACATGGATCAACAGACCATGAAGGTCATGGACGAAGCAGAGAAGATCGCAAAGAAAGCCGGCGACAGCTTTGTCGCCGTCGAACGCATTCTGACTGCGCTTGCAGTTGTGCGATCGAAAGCAAAAGAAGCTTTGGAAGCCGGCGCAGTGACCGCGCAGGGTCTGAATTCGGCCATTAATGATGTCCGCAAAGGCAGAACGGCTGACAGCGCTTCCGCAGAAGACACATTTGAAGCGCTTAAGAAATATGCACGCGACCTGACGGAAGCTGCGCGCGATGGAAAGATCGACCCGATCATCGGTCGGGACGAAGAAATTCGTCGTGCCATGCAGGTTTTGTCGCGCCGCACGAAAAACAATCCCGTCCTAATCGGTGAACCTGGTGTTGGTAAAACGGCCATTGCCGAAGGACTTGCCATGCGCATTGTCGATGGCGACGTGCCTGAGAGCCTCCGCAACAAATCGCTCTTGGCGCTGGACATGGGTGCATTGATCGCCGGCGCGAAATATCGTGGTGAATTCGAAGAACGACTGAAAGCCGTTCTGTCAGAAGTCACTGCAGCCGCAGGCGAGATCATTCTCTTCATCGACGAGATGCACACGCTTGTCGGCGCGGGTAAAACCGACGGTGCCATGGATGCCTCGAACCTGCTCAAGCCAGCACTGGCGCGTGGCGAATTGCACTGTGTTGGTGCGACGACGCTGGATGAATACCGCAAGTATGTCGAAAAAGATGCGGCATTGGCTCGTCGATTCCAGCCGCTGATGGTCGAAGAACCAACGGTGGAAGACACCGTTTCGATCCTTCGCGGGATCAAGGAAAAGTACGAGCTTCACCACGGTGTCCGCATCAGCGACAGTGCATTGGTTGCAGCAGCGACGCTTTCGCATCGCTACATCACTGATCGCTTTTTGCCAGATAAGGCTATCGACTTGATGGACGAAGCCGCGTCGCGGTTAAGGATGGAAGTCGACTCGAAGCCGGAAGAATTGGACGCGCTTGATCGACAGATCCTCCAGATGCAGATCGAGGCCGAAGCGCTGAAGAAAGAAGACGACAAGGCATCAAAGACGCGACTTGAAAAGCTCGAAAAAGAACTGGCGGATCTTCAAGAACAATCCTCAGAGCTGACAGCGAAATGGCAGTCTGAGCGAGACAAGCTTGAAGGCGCGCGCGAGTTGAAAGAGCAGCTCGACAAAGCGCGTGCAGAGCTGGAACACGCCAAACGGGATGGCAACCTGCAGCGTGCGGGTGAGTTGTCATATGGTGTGATTCCGGGACTTGAGAAGAAACTTGCTGAAGCCGAAGGCGACGAGACCAGCGAAATGATGGTCGAAGAAGCCGTTCGTCCCGATCAGATTGCCGAAGTGGTCGAGCGCTGGACGGGTATTCCAACATCCAAGATGCTGGAAGGTGAGCGCGAGAAACTTCTCCGCATGGAAGAAGAGCTGGGTCGTCGCGTGATCGGACAAGAGTCTGCCGTGACCGCAGTTTCAAATGCTGTCCGTCGTGCGCGCGCAGGCCTGAATGATGAGAACAGACCCCTTGGTTCGTTCTTGTTCCTTGGCCCAACCGGCGTCGGTAAAACCGAGCTGACCAAAGCCGTGGCAGAGTTCCTTTTTGATGACGACTCGGCGATGGTACGCATCGATATGTCCGAATTCATGGAGAAGCATGCGGTTGCCCGGTTGATCGGTGCGCCTCCGGGGTACGTTGGATATGACGAAGGCGGCGTACTGACGGAAGCTGTTCGGCGTCGACCCTATCAGGTCGTCTTGTTTGACGAAGTCGAGAAAGCCCATCCAGACGTGTTCAACGTATTGTTGCAGGTTCTGGACGATGGTGTGTTGACCGACGGACAAGGTCGAACTGTCGATTTCAAACAGACACTCATCATCCTGACGTCAAACCTTGGGTCACAGGCGCTCAGCCAATTGGCCGATGGCGCCGATGCATCTCAAGCGCGGCGTGATGTGATGGATGCAGTGCGTGCACATTTCCGCCCCGAGTTCCTGAACCGATTGGATGAAACCATCGTCTTTGACCGTCTCTCACGTGAAGACATGGATGGCATCGTGGATATCCAGCTGGCTCGTTTGCACAAGCGGCTTGCGAAACAGGGGATCAGCTTGGACTTGGACGATGCTGCCAGAAAGTGGCTTGCTGACGAGGGATACGATCCTGTTTTCGGCGCGCGACCGCTTAAACGCGTGATCCAACGTGCATTGCAGAACCAGCTGGCGGAAATGGTGTTGGCTGGTGACGTTGCCGAAGGACACGTGGTGGCTGTTTCGGCGGGTGCGGACGGTTTGATTGTCGGCGATCGGCTATCAAAATCTAACCAGGAACCTCCAAACGACGCCGTCGTTCACTAACGAAAGAGCCCCGAAATTCGGGGCTCTTTTCATACTTTTGGCAACAGTCTTCTGAAATAGATCTGACTGTTTCGAAATTGTCTTTAGGATTGGGCGCTCTTTTGCCCAGTCACCCGAATTTGTCCATCTCTCCATGTCTTTGCCGCATTCCCGCCAGATTTGAACCGCAGCGTTTTCCCAAGCGTCAGCGGTAGGCGCGAAAACAGGCAAAACAGAGAACAGAGACATGGGCACAACACGTCGAATTGCAGGGCTCCGGATTTCCCGAGTGCAACCCACAATCACGGTCGATCAGCTGGAAGATTTTTGGCAACCCAAAGATGCGCTTCCCGATCTGGAGCCGGCTGAAGACAGGCTTCGGAATCTAAGCCGTCAAATCTTTGCGTCGGATGCCATCACGCTGACGCATAGTTCAGCGGTAGATGATGTCTTCGACCCAAAGAAGCGCGAAGAACATGAGACTCTAACGGCGCGTGCGACGGTCTACATTATGAATATGATCGTTCTGGTCATGGCGATGCCAGTCGGCCTGGGACTCTTGTTCTTCAACATTTTGGGTGGTGAGAACCTTAGAACAACCGCACACACAGTTGCGCTGACCGGCATGGCAATCGCGCTTTCTCAGACAGATGGCGGGGCTTGGTTGGATATTCTGGTCTAAAACGCTGCGTAGCGTTCCCGGACCAGGTCCAGTGAAGAAAGTTGCTCGGCTGTAAGCGAGTCCAATTCAACCAGATAGGTATGAATACCAAAAACCACGGCGTCCGTTTCGGGCAGTCGGCGAAGCGTTTGCTTCTCAGATCTTAGGTAGTTGCCACTTGGGTTGATATGACGTTCGCCTTCGCTTTCGCGTCTTGGTGTGAACAGAGCCGGATTGTCATAGAGCAACGCGTTGGCCCGACGAAGCGGTTGTTCGACCCGGATCGCATCAAAAAGCCTTTGGACTCGCTTCGCTATGGCCTCATCGTAGTCTTCGACGGGAACGTGGATGCGCACCAAGGGCCTACCGATCTTTTCGGACAGCGTCCATCCGGCCGGAAAGCACAAAACAGCTGCGGTCAGAACGTGTTCGTCGCCGGATTTTTCAAGGACGCAAAAGTCTTCCTGCACAAGTCGTCCGGCAGTCAGTAATGGCTGATCCATGTCGATCGGCACGGGGATACCGTCAGGACGAACGACCTCGTTCTTTCCAATTTGATATCCGTCATCGTCAGCAAGGTGCGCTAGGACGAGCGATAAGCACTCTTCAGCAGCAGCCTCAGATCCCGGGCACATCGCATGGACCAAATTTGGTTGGTTGATCAGAAGCTTATCGCGCAGTGCCATCTGCCCGGCGAACGCATCGTCCCGGGTAAGCCAGTCAGTAACTTCCAAAGGCTGTATGCCCGGCAACCGCCATGTGCTGGGTGCCATCCAAGGTGCGAAAGGAAGCGAAGATTGAAAGACCGGTTCCGTCATTTTGCAAGCAAAATCAGAGTTTACGGTGATTGCCAATGGTGTCGCTTGTAGACAATGGAAATGTCGGATTTGCGGCTGACCCGCCTTTGGATCGCGCCCACTCTGAACCAAGGGAGGCCACGTATATGAACAGCCATTATCGGGATACCCGCAAGATCGATCCTACGCGCGGTGCGCAGCTTGGTGACAACACACCGAATGATGCAGACCGTATTGAGATTGGACCGACCCAGCTTGCGTTCCGCGAATGGGAAGCCGCTGGCCTTGAGTTGCCGGACCTGCAGGCAATGCGAATCTATCGGTGGCAGCGTCTGACCCAACACATTGTCGACCGCGACTATGGTGGGCTGTTGATGTTCGATCCCTTGAACATCCGCTACGCCACAGACTCAACAAACATGCAGCTTTGGAACACCCACAATCCTTTTCGTGCGGTTCTCCTGTGTGCTGATGGATATATGGTGATCTGGGATTACAAGAATTCGCCGTTTCTTTCGTCGTTTAATCCTCTTGTGAAAGAAGCCCGATCGGGTGCCGATTTTTTCTACTTTGATCGCGGCGACAAAGCCTATCAGGCTGCGGAACTCTTCGCCGGACAGGTCCGTGATCTTGTGAAAGAACATGGCGGCGCAAACATGCGATTGGCAGTCGACAAAGGCATGATGCACGCATTTCGCGCCCTGCAAGCCGCGGGCTTTGAAGTCATGGAAGGCGAAGAAGTCACAGAAAAGGCGCGTGCCGTCAAAGGCCCGGACGAGATCAAAGCCATGCGCTGCGCATCCCATGCTTGCGAGACATCAGTTCGCGCGATGGAAGACTTTGCACGATCAATGGGTCCAACTGGCACCGTCAGCGAAGACGACATCTGGGCGGTTCTGCATGCCGAGAACATCAAACGCGGTGGTGAGTGGATTGAAACGCGTCTTCTCGCGTCGGGTCCGCGCACCAATCCATGGTTCCAGGAGTGCGGCCCCAGAATTGTTCAAAACAACGAAATCGTTGCGTTCGATACGGACCTCGTTGGCTCTTACGGTATCTGTGTCGACATCAGCCGAACCTGGTGGGTGGGTGATCAAAGACCCAGGCAAGATATGATCGACACCATGCGCCACAGCGTCGAACACATCCAAACCAACATGGAAATGATCGCGCCGGGTGTGCGTATCGAAGACATGAGCCGGAACTGTCACAAGCTGCATGATAAGTTTCAGCAGCAGAAATACGGGTGCCTTATGCACGGCGTCGGTTTGTGCGACGAGTGGCCCTTGGTCGCCTATCCTGACAAAATGGTGCCAGGTGCATTTGACTACGAACTGGAGCCGGGAATGGTTCTATGTGTCGAAGTTTTGGCGGGTGAGGTTGGCGGAGACTTCTCCATCAAGCTGGAAGATCAGGTCCTGGTGACGGACGACGGTTACGAGAACCTCACAAAGTATCCGTTCGACTCAGCGTTAATGGGTGAGTTGTAGAGCAGGTCACTCAATGGGTCTGAACCCGCCAATCTTTTGAGATCTAGCTATGATCCTTTAGCAACCGCTGCTTCTGGCGGTTCCAGTCGCGTTTGGCCTGCGTCTCACGCTTGTCGTGGACTTTCTTGCCCTTCGCGATGCCAATCTTGATCTTAGCGCGACCGCGGTGATTGAAATACAGAACCAAAGGAACCAGCGTCATGCCTTTCCTCTGAGTGGCATTCCACAGGTCCGATAATTCTTTCTTCGAAACCAACAGCTTCCGGCGGCGGCGTTCCTCGTGCCCGAACATCGCCCTGTCATATGGAGCGATGTAGCTGTTCACGAGCCAAAGCTCACCATCTTCGACGTGGGCATAGCTTTCTGCGATATTGGACGTGTTCTCACGCAGAGATTTGACCTCGGAGCCGGTCAACTGAATGCCGCACTCCAGATCGTCTTCGATGGCATAGTCATACCGCGCACGCCGGTTTTCGGCGATCACCTTGTAGTTGGGATTTTCTTTTGCTTTGGCCATGACTGGCCCGAGATAGGCGTTCCCCCGGCGCGTGTCCAGACTACGCCGGGGAAGCGATTAGTTGATCAGTCCTGCATGCACCATTGCACCGCGGATTGCGTCCTTCGTTCCATCGGTCAAGCCGACGTGTGGCAACCGCACTTCGTCAGAGCAGCGGTTAAGCAGGGACAAGGCGTATTTTGCGCCGATAAGTCCAGGCTCCAGGAAAAGAGCTATGTGCAAGGGCATCAACCGGTCTGTCAGATCCAGAGCGGTTGCATAATCACCATTTAGCGTCGCTGTCTGCACCTCGGCGCACAGTCGCGGCGCGACATTTGCCGTCACGCTGATGCATCCGGTGCCGCCCTGAGCGTTGAAGCTGATCGCGGTCGCGTCTTCACCTGAGAGCTGAATGAAATCGGACCCGCAAGACATGCGTTGCTTTGCAACACGGCTGATGTCACCGGTCGCGTCTTTGACGCCCACAATGCGCGGTAGCTCGGCAAGCCGTCCCATCGTCTCGGGGGACATATCAACCACGCACCGCCCGGGAATGTTGTAGATGATTATCGGAAGGTCGGCGGCATCATGCATCGCTTTGAAATGCTGATACAGGCCTTCTTGCGTTGGCTTGTTGTAATACGGAGTCACGACAAGCGCGGCATCAGAGCCAACACTTTTTGCGTGCTCCATGAACCGGATGCCTTCGACGGTGTTGTTCGAACCCGCTCCGGCAACTACCGGAACACGACCGGCCGACGCCTCGACAACCGATTCCACAACCGCTTCGTGCTCTGCATGAGTGAGAGTCGGGCTTTCACCTGTGGTTCCAACTGGGACTAGCCCGTGTGAACCTTCGTCGATTTGCCAATCTACCAAACGTTTGAGCGTGTCGAAATCCACTTCGCCGTTGCGAAACGGTGTGACTAGTGCGGTTAGTGAGCCTCGTAACATGACACGCCTCCTTTACTTGTGTTCGTGTAGAAATGCAGCGCGCGGACCCTATATGCGACCGAGGGAATTGCCAAGCCGTTGGAGGCATGGTTTTATCCTGCAAGCTGCGGGGCGAAAGGAACGGACTGGTATCCATGTTGAAAACCCTCGCGGTTCTCACGATTTGCTGTGTGACCGCGCTGCCACTTGCAGCGCAGGCAGACGCGTCGTCTGACGCGCTGGCGGCTGCCATGGCCAACGTCCGCGAAGGCGAATGGAACGATGCAATCACGGAAGCGCGTGGTGCGGGTCCGATTGGAAGTGACATCGTTGAATGGCACCGCCTGCGGGCCGGACAAGGAACATTCAACGACACTGTGGCGTTCCTTTATCGACATGCCGATTGGCCCGGGCTGAAACTCCTCAGAAAGCGGAGCGAACGCAATGTGCCGTTGGGCCGACGTCCCGACGACGTTCTGGCATTC
Source organism: Boseongicola sp. (assembly GCA_028818055.1). Taxonomy (GTDB): domain Bacteria; phylum Pseudomonadota; class Alphaproteobacteria; order Rhodobacterales; family Rhodobacteraceae; genus JAPPOI01. The sequence goes on along the minus strand of JAPPOI010000454.1, from coordinate 11,491 downwards.
TTTGCCGACCAACCACCCCAAAGCGGTGTCGGGTCCGTTGCCCTGATCTCGGCTCTTGCAAGCAAAGGGCGCAACGACGAAGCAAATAAGGAAGCCAAACGGGCATGGACCACCTTCGTATTGTCTTCAACGGATGAAGCGTGGCTCCTGAAGCGATACGAAAGTGAACTTGAACAGCTACATGTCGAGCGCTTGGACATGTTGCTGTGGCGGAATGCGGAAACAGCCGCACGTCGAATGTTTGATCGGGTCAGTTCAGGGCAGCGCCGATTGGCAGAAGCTCGACTTGCACTTCGCGGCAACAAGAAAGGTGTCGACGGTCTTGTCGGCAAAGTCCCGTCTGCCCTAAGCGATGATCCCGGACTTGCGTTTGAACGCATGCAATGGCGGGCCCGCAAAGGGCGCAACAAGGACGCGATCGAGCTCTTGTTGTCGCAAAGCCAGGAAGAGCTAGGCAATGCTTCGGCCTGGGCTGGCTGGCGACGTAGCTTTGCCCGATCAGAAATGCGGGCTGGCCGCACCGAAACCGCCTACAAATTGGCCTCGGCACACGGGCTGACTGAAGGATCGCATTTTGCAGATTTGGAGTGGCTGGCTGGTTATCTGGCGCTTCGCTATCAGAAAGATGGTGAAAAAGCGCTGCAACACTTTCTACGATTTCGCGGCGCGGTAGAGACACCCATTTCGCTTGGGCGTGCCGGATACTGGGAAGGCCGTGCACACGAGTTACTGGGCGATCAAGATACAGCGCGTTTGGCCTATCTCTTCGGGGCCGAGTATCAGACCAGTTTCTATGGACTTTTGGCCGCTGAAAAGGCTGGCAAGCCACTTGATCCCGAATTTGTTCAGACGCCGCCAACACCTGATCTGGCGTCGACGTCGTTTGACAAAAGCACTGTACTCAAGGCTGCAAAGTTGTTGCTGGCTGCGGGAGAGCGCGATCTGGGCGAGCGGTTTTTGACCCACTTGACCGAGTCACTTGAGAAATCCGAAATTGAACAATTGGCGGCGTATGTCATTGAGCAGGGTGATCCGCACATTGCCGTCATGATTGGTAAGCGCGCCGCGTCTCAGGCGATTGTCGTACCCTTCGCCTATTTTGCCTTGAACGACTTTGGACTAACCGAAATTCCCGTTCCTGAAGAACTGGCATTGGCCATTGCTCGGCGTGAAAGCGAGTTTGATCATCTGGTAACAAGTGGTGCCGGTGCGCAGGGCCTGATGCAGGTAATGCCGAAGACGGCGCGCGGTGTGGCTGAATACCTTGAAATTCCCTACAACCGAACGCGCCTTCTGGAAGATCCTATCTACAATGCACGCATCGGCACAGCTTATCTGGATGAGCTGATGGAGATTTTCGATGGGAATATGGTAATGGTTTCAGCCGGTTATAACGCAGGCCCTGGAAGACCGTTATCGTGGATGGAGCGTTTGGGTGACCCAAGAACAGGTCGCGTGGATGTCGTCGACTGGATCGAGCACATCCCGTTTGACGAAACCCGGAATTACGTGATGCGGGTGATGGAAAGCATTCCGATCTATCGTGCTCGACTGTCTGGTGATCTTGGGCCTGTAGAGTTCACTGCACTGTTGCTTGATCAATCTGGCCACCCGCGCCGGGCAACCAAAGGCACATTCGTGCGACCGCGTGCCCGTCCAGAGCCACTGACCGACTGACGTTACCTTAACGCTCTGCCCTTTACGATGGCTTCCGGGCCAAAACGTTCGCGGATCTTGTCTGTTGCGCGCTCAGCCCCGGCGCGCGCTGAAGCTCCCGGGTCAAGCAGATCGCCGCCGCTATCCGCGGTATCGGCTGGACCGATATGAGAGATTCCCACCCCGACCAATCGAAACGGGCCTTCTCCTGAAACTTGGTCGAACAGAGCGCGGGCTGTGCGGTAAATGCGATCAGCAATTTGAGTTGGGTCGGTCAGTGTTGTTCGTTTTGTGACCAACGAATGATTTGCACGCTTGAGTTTGAGCGTGACAACACGACCAGCCATGTCCTTCGCCTTTGCCCTGTCGGCCACGTTTTCGGACAAGCGCCAGATATGACCATCGAGTATATCGGTGTCGGCGGTGTCTTCGCCGAAAGTCGTTTCGTTTGAGATCGACTTGACCGGTGAATGGGCCGATACCCTTCTGCGATCCTGGCCTCGCGCCAGGTGCCAAAGCCGATCACCCATAGAGCCAAAGCGCGCGGCCAAATCCTCTCTCTCCCATCGAAGCAAATCGGCAAAACTGCGGATGCCTGCTTTCTCAAGTGCAACCTTCGTTTGCGTACCCACACCCCAAATCAAGCTAACCGGTTTGTCGTGAAGGAATTCCGCAGTTTCCGCGGCACCGATCACGGAAAATCCCCGCGGCTTGTCGAGGTCAGAGGCGACTTTGGCTAGGAACTTGTTATGCGACAGTCCGATCGAACCGCTCAAACCCAGCTCGTCTTCCATGCGCTTGGTTAGCCGGGCAAGCATGACCGCTGGTGGAGCGCCATGCAGTCGTGCCGTTCCGGTTAAATCCATGAAGGCTTCATCCAGCGACAGTGGTTCAACCACAGGACTAAGTTCGTCCATCATTGCGCGAATTTCCCGGCTCGCCTCGGCATAGGCACTCATTCGGCCCTTAACGACGACAGCGTCTGGGCAGAGTTTAAGCGCCTGAAACATCGGCATGGCCGAGCGGACACCGCGAATGCGCGCAATGTAGCAGGCGGTTGACACAACCCCGCGCCGACCCCCGCCAATGATCACCGGTTTATCGCGAAGTGATGGATCGTCCCGCTTTTCGACACTTGCGTAAAAGGCATCGCAATCCATATGCGCAATGCTCAGGTCGAACAGTTCGGGGTGCGAAATTACCCGTGGACGCCCGCAACTCGGACAGCGAGAGCCATCTTCAAATGTTGTTAAACAGTCTCGGCAAAGCGCGGGCATTTGGAATGTGTCCATGATAGCCTGCCACCAATGTACCGAAGGAGCCGCCAAGGTGACACCCCCGTTTAACGGTGCCAAGCTAGCTATCCTTGTGAAAGATCAAGTGGTCACCATACTTCGCGACGATAAACCGGGCTTGGCCTGGCCAGGGTATTGGGACCTTCCCGGAGGCGGACGCGAAGGTTCAGAAACTCCGATAGAAACCGCAATCCGGGAGACCAAGGAAGAAATCGGCGTCAATATCGACAGAGAATTGGTCTCCTACAGCGCGACCTACCCGGCGGGCGATAGCGTGGTGTGGTTTTTCGTGGCCGAGGCGCCGGACTTTGGCGTAGCTGACATCGTTTTTGGGAACGAAGGCCAATGCTGGCGTCTTGCCCCGACAAAGTGGTTTTTAGAGCACCGTCGCGCTATCCCACACCTACAGGATCGCTTGAACAATTATCTGAGGGAAAGATGAGCCTTGAACGCATTGCGTGCCGAACTCCGAACGCGGACGGCATTACAAATATTCCTGTCTGGAAGTTTGATGTCATTCGCGTCGCGATAATCAATGCCATCACAGATGCAGGTCAGGACGGACTTTTGTTTTCCGAACTGACTGGTGAGGTAAGAAAACGCCTTTCCGCCAGTGAATTGAAGGACTTGGGATCAGTTGGGTGGCACACAACAACGGTAAAACTTGAGCTTGAGGTCAGAGGTGAGATCGACCGTGTTGCGGGAAAGTCACCTCAGCGGTTGTTTCTTGTTGGGAAACAGTAAGTCATTGAAATGACACAATCCCTTACCCATATGCCGATCACGGGGGTGTGATTGGAAGGGTAAAATGATCGAAGAAATTTTTGACGCATTGGGCGGCGGTGGTATCGCCATTCTGCTGGTCGCGGCTTTCATTCTTCTTTGTATCTATCTTGGTGTTCGCATCGTGTCTCAGTCTGAGAAACACGTGGTCGAACGCTTTGGTCGGCTGAGAACTGTTCTTGGACCAGGCATCAACTTCATCGTGCCATTTCTGGACCGCGTGGCGCACCAGATCTCAATTCTTGAGCGGCAGTTGCCAAACGCCAGCCAGGACGCGATTACGGCCGACAACGTTTTGGTTCAGGTCGAAACAAGCGTCTTCTATCGCATCACTGAACCCGAAAAGACGGTATACCGTATCCGTGACGTCGACGCAGCTATTGCAACGACGGTCGCAGGTATTGTCCGTGCAGAAATTGGTAAAATGGAACTGGACGAAGTGCAGGCGAACCGTGCTGCGCTGATTTCAACCATCAAAGCCAGCGTCGAAGATGCCGTGGACAACTGGGGTATTGAAGTGACCCGTGCCGAAATCCTTGACGTGAACTTGGATCAGGCAACGCGGGATGCGATGCTTCAGCAGCTGAACGCTGAACGTGAACGTCGTGCGCAAGTGACCCGTGCTGAAGGACAGAAGCGCGCGGTCGAACTGGAATCCGACGCCGAGCTATACGCGGCCGAACAGCAGGCCAAAGCCCGCCGGGTTCAGGCCGAAGCGGAAGCCTATGCGACAAGCGTAGTGGCCGAGGCCATTCAACAGAATGGTTTGGAAGCTGCACAGTACCAAGTCGCGCTTAAGCAGGTTGAGGCTTTGAACGCCTTGGGCGCAAGCCCTTCCGCCTCAACGGTCGTTGTTCCTGCGAACGCTCTGGAAGCCTTTGGCGACGCGTTCAAGATGCTGCGGGGTCGTTCGTAATGCCCGAGATGGTTTGGTCAATTTGGTGGGTTTGGATCATCGGCGCGCTTCTTCTTGGAGCACTTGAAGTTGTCGCCCCAGCGCAAATTCTGCTTGGATTTGCAGTTGGTGCGCTGGGCGTCGGACTGGGCCTGCTTGCAGGTGTCCCAGGGTTATCAACATCGTTGCCTCTGATCAGTATCGTATTTGCGGCTTTGTCTCTGATCGCCTGGATCGTGATCCGTCGCATGGTTGGTGTTCGCGAAGGTCAGGTCAAAGTCTGGGATCGCGATATCAACGAGGATTGATCGCGTGAACTCTCGTGTGGTGAAAATCCTGCTCTTCGGGGTGGGCTCGCTCATGGCGGTGACGCTGGCGGTGGTCGCCTTTGTTCCCGACATCGACGTGCGCATCCCGGAAACTCAGGTCCGGGATGCTATCGAAGAACGGCTGCCGATCAACGCCGATCTGGATGAAGACATCAAAGTCAGCGTGAACGACGCAAACGTCGATTTCCGTAGTGGCGGTGAAAAGGGTAATGTTGGCATCTTTGTCGAAACCGAGATGTCTGGCTTCGGGCTTTCGGCCAAAGCGACTGCCAACACCTACACCGCAATACGCTACGAGGAAGGGGCGTTCTATCTGACCGACCTGAAGTTGGACGATCTGGAGGTCAAACCAAGTCTTGCAACCAAAGCCAAGCTGGCTGCGCTTAGAACTGCGCTGGCAACGTTTTTGGACGAGCTTGAGATCGAGTTGGAAGACTCAGGTAACATTGAGGCGCTGAATAATCTCAGAGATCTACGAACGACTATCGGTCCGGTCCTTCGCGCAACATTGGACGAAAACCTTGGAAAGATCCCGGTGTATCGACTTCAAGGTGATGCCAAGAAAAACGCTGCGCGCCTTATCCTGAAGGACATTTCGTTCAACGGCGACGAAGCCATTGCCACCCTGTCGCCGGCGCAAGCAATGATCAAAATTGCCAGCTTCGTCATAGGCGGGCTCGTCTGCTTGCTTCTTCTTTGGGAATACGCACGGATTCAGCGGGAGCTTGAACCATCCGAAGATCGCGTCAGCTGATTATTGAAGATCTGAAAACGCGCGTTCAATCCGCGAAATAGCTTCCAGCAAAGTAGGTCTCGGAAGAGCCAAATTGAATCGCATATGGCCGGTGCCGCCTAACTCAAACTGCGTGCCTGGGCTTGGCGCAACTTTGGCTTCAGTGACCAGACGTTTTATCAGTTCGGCGTCTGACATTCCAAGGTCGGTAAAGTCGACCCAGCTAAGGTAAGTCGATTGCATGTCCATGACGCGCACACCAGGAAGTGCGCTCATGCGTTCGGCGAAGATACGAAAGTTCTCTGCAAGATACTCTCGGGCGGCATCAATCCAGTCATCGCATTCGGTGAAAGCCGCTTTGATCATCATCATAGCAAATCGGTTTGGTGACGATTCCCGATCCATCATGACTGCATCCAGTTTGCGGCGCATTTTCTCGTCCGGGATGATCGCCAGCCCAGTTTCGCCACCGGCAATGTTGAACGCCTTGGACGCGGCGTTCAGGACCACGGTGCGATCCATATGTTCCGGAGCGGCAATGCCGATAGGAGTGAACTTTGCGCCCGGGAAACACAGGTCCATGTGGATCTCGTCCGAGATCAGGATCAAGTCATGCGCGGCGCAGAAGTCGGCAACGGCTTTCAGTTCATCGGCGCTCCATATTCTGCCGCCGGGATTATGTGGCGAGCAAAGCGTCATGATCTTTTCGTTACCGGTCAGCATCCCGGACAGCATGTCCAGATCCATGTGAAAGATGCCGTCGCGTTCAACAAGTGGGCATTGAAGCGCTGTCCGCCCCATCGCGCGCAACTTGCGGAAAAAGGCATGGTAAACCGGCGAGAACGTGATCACCGCATCGCCGGGTTCCGAGTAGGCGGCCAACACATCCGCATATCCGCTGATGACGCCATGGGTGTAACGAACCGCCTCGGGGTCGAAGCTCCAACCGTGGCGCCGCTGATACCAGTCAGCCACAGACTGCGAAACAGGCGTTGGGTTGGTGAAATAGCCAAAATAGCCCCGATCCAGTTCCACCTGAAGCGCTGCACGAATGGCGGGAGCCGCTGGAAAATCCATGTCAGCCACCCACATCGGGATGACACCCTCACCATCAACGCCAAACATCTTTTCGATGCCGTCGTACTTGCTGCAATGCGTCCCGCGCAGCTCAAGTTGCGTATCGAAATCGAAATCCATTTCGAAGCCTTTCCTCATCCGCGCGAGACCCTATCGCGCAGTGCGACAGGTGCAACCCCATCTCTTGCCCATGCAGCGGGCATGACATAGATGATCGGCATGACGAAACGCACGATCCTGATCCATCCGGACCCACGACTCAAAAAGGTTACGGACCCAATCGCCGAGGTAAACGACGACATTCGCCGTTTGGCCGACGATATGCTTGAAACAATGTACGATGCGCCAGGCATCGGACTTGCTGCGCCTCAGGTCGGCGTTATGTCGCGCATGCTTGTGATGGACTGCGTCAAGGAAGAGGACGTACCGCCACGCCCAATGGTGCTTGTTAACCCCGAAATCACGTGGTCATCGGATGAACTGAACACCTATGAAGAAGGGTGCCTGTCCATTCCGGATCAATATGCGGATGTAGAACGTCCCGCTGAAGTCGAGGTCAAATGGACAACCCTGGATGGTGAGACCGCCCAAGAGAAATTTGATGGGTTGTGGGCTACATGTGTCCAGCACGAGATCGATCACCTCAACGGCAAACTGTTCATTGATTATCTCAAGCCATTGAAGCGCCAAATGATTACGCGAAAGATGCAAAAGCTGAAGCGCGAACGCGCACGGGTCTAATTCAGCATGACGGGAAGTCCGTTCATCCCTTGGCCTGATCCCAGATTGCAGATGAAAGCGGAAACGGTCGAAGTCGTGACCGACGAAACCCGCGAAACCCTCAAACACATGGTCGAGGTGATGGACGCGATGCCCGGCTATGGATTGGCCGCTCCGCAGATTGGCATATTGCAGCGCCTTGCAGTAGTCGATTGCTCGACCGAACGCGGACAGTCGGTGAAGTTAATCAACCCCATGATCGAACAGGCCTCGGACGAGCTTTTTGAGTGGAACGAGGCATCGCCAAACCTTCCCGGCGTGTCAGCGAAAATCAAACGTCCCGCCGGAGTTGTTGTTGCATTCACCGACATTGACGGAAATTCTGTTTCCGAAGAGTTCACCGATCTATGGGCGACAAGCGTGCAACATCAGATCGATCACCTTGACGGGAAAATGTTTTTTGATCGGCTCAGTCGAACCCGACGGCAAATGCTGCTGAAGAAAGTCAGGAAAGCGTCGCGATGAAAGTTGTCTTCATGGGCACACCGGATTTTTCAGTTCCGGCACTGGATGCGTTGGTGAATGCTGGCCACTCGATCGTTGCAGTCTACACCCAGCCACCTCGCCCGGCTGGTCGCGGCAAGAAAGACAGAAAATCACCTGTACACGTCCGAGCAGATGAGCTGGGACTTGAGGTTCGCTGCCCCAAGAGTTTCAAAGTTGTTGGTGCGGAGAGCGACTTCGCTTCTTTGGACGCCGACGTGTCAGTTGTTGTTGCTTACGGATTGATACTGCCTGTGCCGGTTTTGGTGTCACCCAAATTTGGCTGTCTGAACATCCACGCGTCTCTTTTGCCGCGTTGGCGCGGAGCCGCGCCAATTCATCGCGCAGTTATGGCCGGAGACTCCGAGACCGGCGTGTGCATCATGCAAATGGATCAAGGCCTGGATACCGGCCCAGTTCTGTTGCGCGAAGCGACCCCAATTGGCCCTGAAGATACCACCGGTGATTTGCACGACAGGTTGGCTAAAATGGGGTCCAGCTTGATTGTCGATGCGATCGATCGCTTGGATGAACTTGAGCCGAAGGTCCAGCCGGAAGAAGGCGTGACCTACGCGGTCAAAATCGACAAAGCGGAAGCAAAGATCGACTGGAAACAGGCGGCTGAACATGTTGACCGTCAGATCCGGGCCCTGTCGCCGTTTCCTGGCGCGTGGACAGAAATCAACGGTGATCGTTTAAAGCTTCTTCGCTCTCGGGTTTCGCGTGGTGTCGGACAACCTGGCGAGCACCTTGGAAACTTCGAGATCGCATGTGGAAGTGGTTCGGTGCAGGTGATCGAAGCACAGAAATCCGGGAAACGACCAATGCAGGCCGACGTCGTGCTGCGCGGTCTCACGTTGCCACGCTATTTGGACTGACCCTTTTCCAATTCGTTGAAGCCTCCTAAGTTGAAGGCAGCAACAAACAGGTGGGTTATGTTCTTTTCGTTCTGGGGTTCCTTGGTGATTGGCGGTGTTGTCGCCTATCTGGCCGAGAAATGGGACTTTACGCATCACGGAGTGCTTCAGGCGATCATTATCGCCCTCGGTGGCGTCATACTCCTTTTCATGGCCCGGGTTATGTTTGGAATTTCGTTTGGTTCGCCTGGCGTGAACGCAATTATTGGCGCTTTGGGCGCTCTGATCCTGATCCCGTCCGAAGCAATTTCACGGCGCCGTCGCCGCAAGTAATCTAATCGTCTTTTGACTTCTCGGGTTTGAACGGGGCCATGCCTGCGCGGGCCAACTCGTCGGCGCGTTCGTTTTCCGGATGGCCAGCGTGACCCTTCACCCATTCCCAAGTGACATCATGGCGAGTTTGCGCATCGTCGAGGCGTTGCCACAGATCGACATTCTTGACGGGCTTTTTCTGTGAGGTTCGCCAGCCGTTCTGCTTCCATCCGTGGATCCACCCCGTGACGCCGTTTTTGACGTAGGCGGAATCCGTGACGACTGTAATTGACGACGGGCGCTCCAAAGCCTCAAGCGCATTGATGGCGGCCAAAAGCTCCATGCGGTTGTTGGTTGTTTCGGGCTCGCCGCCGTTCAGCGTGCGCTCTTTAACGACGGTCTCGCCATCTTTTGCTTGCAGAAGTGCGCCCCAGCCGCCCGGACCGGGATTTCCCGAACATGCACCGTCTGTATAGGCGTAAAGGTCTGTCATGCTGGAATGTCGTCCAACTCAACGTATCCCGGTAATCCACGTATCCGACCAAGCCATTCGTCGATGGCTGGAAATTGCGACATATCGAACCCTCCGTACGTGCCTGCCGTGTGGGTATAGGCGTACAAAGAGATGTCGGCGACACTTATCCGATCGCCCGCCATCCACTTCCGATCCTCAAGGTGTGAATTCATCAACGCGAGAAGCTCGTGACCTCGATCTAACAACTCCGCCAAACGTTCGGGGGTCGCTAGATGGGCGCGGCTTGCATACTTCAAAAGAGCAGCACGCACTGCAATCACACCTTCATGCTGGTTCTGTTCCCAAAACATCCAGCCAAGCGCCTGCGCACGCGTGACAGGGTCGCGTGGTAACCATTCGGACCTGTCAGCCAGATAGCAAAGGATCGCATTTGATTCCGGCAGTCGTGTGCCATCTTCAAGTTCAAGCACCGGCATTTTTCCCAAAGGAAAGACGGCGTCTGCGTGGGCTTGCGCGATTGCTTCAGTTTCGTACTCAAGCCCAATGTGCTGATACGGCGTTTCCATCAACGCAAGCAGCAGTCGGACCTTGTAGCTGTTGCCGGAAGACGGCATTGAATACAGTTTGAGAGTCATCAAGCTTTCCTGGCCAAAAGAATGATCCAAGGATCCTTGGTTCCGCCCAATCCGACTTCTTCACCGAAATCACGACTGATGACGTCAAAACCCGCATCAGCCAGTAGTCCATCAAGCTCGTCTTCGGAATAAAACGCGTAAAACCGACCCAGCCCGTCGCGCCTTTCTCCATCACCGGTTTTCGTTCCCAGATGGAATATCCCGCCCGGTTTCAAAGCAGACGCGATCTGCCTTAAGTGGTCGGGCATGTCGGATTTCGGTGCATGGAGAAGTGAGAAATTGGCATAAATCCCGTCGAACGCCTCAACGTCATCCAAGTCGGCAAATTCCGCCAGGCGCACGTTCGCACCCGAACGCATGCGCGCCATTTCAGCGAACTCGGGTGACGCATCCAATCCTTCGGCGTCGAAACCAGATGACACCATTCCCGCAAGTGCATCGCCGGGTCCACATCCCAGATCCAACACGCGCCCGCCTTTGGGAACTTCGTCCAAAAATGCCTGAAGATGCCGGCCAATCTTACCCTCAGAGGCAAACCGCTTGGCATAGTCGCCAGCGCGTTCACGGTAAACGTCCAGGGTTTCGCGATCAGCCATCAGACAATCAAGACTCCCAGGCAGAAAACTACGACGGCAGTCAGGATGATCCGAAGTCGCATCCACCATTCTGGCGCAAGGCCCTGACGCCAAAAACTCCAATCAAGCAGTAGCAAACCAATGAAGCCAGCAATCAAGTAGACCGCGGACGTGAAAGCGCCGTCACCGACCATAAAGAAAGCCCAAAGTGCAGGAATGACACTTAGCACGTATCCCAGCGTTGCGCGTTCGCCGACGGCCTTGGTCGCGAACCCCCAAAGTACCCCGGACATGAATGCAAGAATGATTGTTCCGTACTGGATCAAAACGATTGGTCCGACGAACCGCGGTCCAAGGTTTGCAATGCCCCACGAAAACAGATCCGGGGATAGCAGCGTTGCCGCTCCCCATATGAAGGGCAGCAAACCTGAAAGGCCAAGTATCAGTGCCGAACGCGGGATATTCACGGTGTCTTTCTTAGCTCCATTGCCAATTTTGAAATGCGTTTCGCACGTGTCTCAGCGCGCTTAGCGGAATTGATCTGATACAAGTGTCCGAGCTTCTTTCCTGTCGTAAGTTGATCGATTTTTGAAAGAGCTTCGCACT
>JAPPOI010000367.1 GCA_028818055.1 Boseongicola sp. | reverse complement strand
GTCCCATACCCGTTCCGCCAGTATCGCGCTTGGTCGTGAAGAACGGCTCGAAAATTCGATCTTTATTACCTGCGGAAATGCCTGGACCGTCGTCTTGAATTGAAAGCTCGGCACCTTGATCCGTTCGATGTGCTGCAATTCGAATGTTTGAGGCACCTGCAGCTTTCGCGTTTTCGATGAGATGGGTCAGCACTAGCAAGAGCCCGTCATCCGTCAATGGCAACGCGATGTCTTTGCCTGAAACCTCAACATTGGACATAGAAAGTTTCCCATCCAGTTGTCCAAGCGTTGAGGAGCCGTGATGATCGGGGCTACGTGCCGACGCAATGTCGCGCGCAGCAGCCAACAAGCGTTCTGCCCGAACTTCGGCATCCTGAATTGTTCTGATGAGTTTCTGGTTGCTGTCTGACAAACCCTCGTCCGAGCCAAGGAGTTCGGCCGCGCCACGAATGGCTGTTAGCGGTGTTTTCAGTTCATGTGTGACGTGGTCGGTGTAGCTGCGCACCTGCAGCTCACGAGTTCGCAAGACATCGGCCATCCCAAGAACGGTCTCGGCCAAATCGCCGATCTCGGGCGTGCCGTAGCGCTTCATTTTCTCAGGTTCGTGGCCCCCACGAATAGTCTCGGCCCGGCGCGCCAGCGCTCTGACGGGCCCGAGGATCAAGCGCCAAAGAAGCCACCCAAGGACAATGGTTGCCGACACGGCTCCTAAAACAACCAGAAAAACGGCACTCGACCGCTCCATGATCGTGTCCAAGGCATCGACGACGAAAAGCCCTAAAACGGGCAAGATCAATACAGCCAAAAGCGACCCGCCCAAGACCAACGCCAGCGGTGGACGCCATTTGTTGTCTACTGCCCGCCGCATGGTCCCATACGCAGCCCAACGCCGTGCAGCGTTTCAATCGCGTCGTCCAATTCGACTTCTGAGAGTTTGGCGCGGAGATTGCGCAAGTGACTATCAAGGGTCCGGTCGCTGACAATCATTCCTGGGCCCCAGATCGCGTCAACAAGCGCAGGTCGACTGAACACTTGCGTTGGTCGTGCCATAAGTTTTGATAAGATCGAAATTTCGGTCGATGTCAGCGATACGGGCACCCCGTCCACGCGTACATCGTGTGCATCAGCTTCAACCGATAACCGCCCTCGGCGCAATACTTTTCCAGCAGTGGCAGTGCCGGATGTGCGTTTCAAAATCGCGCGAACCCGTGCCACAAGCTCGCGCGGACTGAACGGTTTGGTGACGTAGTCGTCGCCGCCCATTTCAAGGCCCAGAATGCGGTCTACCTCGTCGTCTTTAGCGGTCAGAAACAGGATCGGAAGGTCGCTGTCCGCACGTATCGCACGGCAAAGTGCCAAGCCATCCATTTCCGGCAATCCGATATCCAACACGGCAAGATCTGGTCGAACCGTTTGGGCCTTCTCAAGCCCCTCACGTCCATCGCGTGCGGTGACCGCTTCAAATCCCGCCCGATCCAGCGTGACACTGAGTACGTCCCGAATTTGCGGGTCATCATCGACCACAAGTATTTTTGCTTCGCCCATAACGTTCCTTACACACCTTTACTAACGCGCGACGCGCCAGGACGCGAGGGATGCGCCCTGGCCATCAGCCTGCCTGCCCCACATGCCACAATCGGAAGCCCACGTGCACATACGCCCATACGATTGTGCAGAGTGCGTGCAACCACACAACACCCTGTAATGACGCAGATTTCAGGACTTTCGGGCATCCATCGACAGGCCTATAAGCGCGGTTGAGCATAAGGAGCAGCCCAATGCGCACGGCAAACATCGCGCGAAAAACAGCTGAGACCGATATTTCTGTCGAGATCAATCTTGATGGAACCGGAGTCTATGACAACGAAACCGGCGTCGGATTCTTCGATCACATGTTGGACCAACTGGCCCGGCATTCCTTGATCGATATGACCATACGCGCAAGCGGTGACCTGCACATCGATGATCACCACACCGTCGAAGACACTGGAATCGCGCTAGGCCAAGCCCTGAGTGCCGCTTTGGGTGACAAGAAAGGTATTCGCCGTTACGGCGCATGCTTGCTTCCGATGGATGATGCACTTGTGCGTTCTGCTCTCGACCTGTCGGGGCGGCCATTTCTGGTATGGAACGTGGAGTTGCCGACACCCAAAATCGGTTCCTTCGATACCGAGCTGGTTCGTGAATTCTTCCAAGCGTTTTCGACGCATGGCGGCATCACACTGCACGTCGATGCCCTGCACGGATTGAACAGTCACCACATCGCGGAAGCGGCCTTCAAGTCGGTTGCGCGCGCGTTGCGTGAAGCTGTAGAAACCGACCCGCGCAAGGCGGATGCGATTCCGTCGACCAAAGGCGCACTCTAACGCCCGTTCACGTTCGAAGGCACACGGAATGCTCACCGTTCTGATCGACTATGCCGCCGGCAATCTTCATTCTGCCGAGAAAGCCTTTCAACGGATGGCCGTTGAGGCTAATGCCGGTGAAATATTGGTATCGGGTCGCGCTGAAGACGTCGCGCGCGCCGACAGAATTGTTCTGCCCGGCGATGGTGCGTTTCCCGCCTGCATGGGAGAACTAAAATCACAGGCCGGGCTTTATGAAGCCATGGTCGAGGCCATTGAGCAGAAGGGACGACCCTTCTTGGGGATCTGTGTCGGTATGCAGCTTATGGCCAAGGCTGGCCATGAATACGAAACGGTCCCAGGGCTGGGCTGGATCGACGGCGAGGTGGTTGAGATCACACCTTCAGATCCGGCAATGAAGGTGCCCCACATGGGATGGAATGATCTGGTCATAGATGCACCCCACCCGGTGCTTGACGGCATCAACACCGGCGACCACGCCTATTTCGTCCACTCTTATCAGATGAAGATGGCTGATCAGAACCAGCTGATCGCGCATTGTGACTACGGTGGGCCAGTCACAGCCATCGTTGGCCGAGACACGATGGTCGGCACACAATTCCATCCCGAGAAAAGCCAATCCGCCGGGTTGCGCCTGATCTCAAACTGGCTGACGTGGAATCCTTAACAATGCCGATCTGGTCTTCTTTAAAAAGTGTCTTTGGCCGTCCAAGCGCCGCAAAAGCAGATGAACCGGATAAGACTGTCGAGATGCCGGAAGGGGTCGAGATCGACAGCGTCGCACAGCTTGGCGTCGCGCATTTGACAAAAGATGGAAGCTTTTCTGATTTGGTTCAGGAGCTACAAAAGATCGGCTTCACTGAAGAAACAGCTCCCGACGCTGCTGAACGCATCGCGGCTGGCATGTTCAGAACATTTCTTTTGAGTGAAAATGCGGCGCCCGATCCGGAAAAAGATCCGCTCGGGCGCGCGGCATTTGATGTCGCGCGCGCGGCGCAGGACGCTACTTAACGCGCGTCCAGGATTGGCTGCGGCAGATAACGGCGACGCAACCGGATACGCTAAGCGTCGATCCTTCCAACTTCATTTTGGATTTGTAGACCTTGTCACGGTCTGGCGCCCAGATCTTGCCGCCGGAATACTTGCCGTTTCCTTTTGAAGCCATGTCCCAGATCATGCGCTTGCCGATTGCGTCGCTTTTGATCGATGTACCCGAGGCGTCAAAAGCTTTGCGCATCACTCCGCAGATCGAGCCATCACACTCATAAATCTCGACGTGGGCAAAATTGCCTTCATCACCTGGCTGGGTCTTGTACATGCCCACAACTGGGTCGGCAGCGAATGCCGTTGTTCCCAGACAAGCAAGAGCTGCTGCTGCGATAAGTCGTTTCATGCGTTCCTCTCCCTAAAGATGCGGCGCCACTCTGACGAGGTGACCCAAGGTCATTCAAGCGTGACGTTGGGTCGGAACGCTCTTGCCCTTGGAGTACACATTGGGCAGTTAGCAGCGAAGTCTGAAACGGAGCGTTAAAATGATCCTGTATCCGGCAATTGACCTGAAAGATGGCCAGTGTGTGCGCCTTCTGAAAGGTGAGATGTCTGAAGCAACCGTATTCAACGACGATCCGGCCAGCCAGGCACGCGCATTTCAGGATGCAGGTTCGCAGTGGTTGCACCTTGTCGACTTGAACGGCGCCTTTGCCGGCCAACCTGTCAACGGTGAGGCTGTTGAGGGAATTCTGGCAGCAACATCGATCCCCGCACAGCTTGGCGGTGGCATCCGGGATATGGCCCAGATCGAGGCATGGATCACAAAGGGTATCGCCCGGGTCATCCTTGGTACAGTCGCGGTTGAAGACCCCGACCTTGTGCGAACAGCAGCGCGCGAATTCCCTGGCAAAGTGGCTGTTGGGTTGGACGCCCGCGAAGGTCGTGTCGCAACGCGCGGCTGGGCTGAAGAAACCGATATGATGGTCACAGACCTGGCCAAAGCGTTTGAAGACGCAGGCATTGCTGCGATCATCTACACCGACATTGATCGCGATGGTGCAATGGGTGGCCCGAACATTCCGGCAACTGAAGCATTGGCGCGCGCTGTTGAGGTGCCGGTGATCGCTTCGGGCGGTGTCAGCCGGATGGAAGATCTTTTAAAGCTTCGGGACACGAATGTTATTGCCGGTGCGATCTCCGGTCGCGCTCTTTACGATGGTGCAATTGACTTGGAGCAGGCACTAAAAGCGTTGACCTGAGCTACTCGTTTTTTAATGGCTCAAATCTGATGTCCATGTTGGTCCTTCGAACAAGCGCCGAGCCCGCTTATTGTCCTTCCAGTTCGGCTGCCTCCTGAAGCAGCTTTTTTTTCTTGGCTTCGAGTTTATCGATTTCGTCCTGTATGCCCTTGGCGGCAGCACGCTTTGTTGCGCCCCGAAGTTTGCCTGCCAAATTTGTTTTTGGTTTGTAGTTCGCGGGCCTCAAATCATCATAGTATGTCAGCTCTTCCATCTCAGGATCGTCCAAGTCTCCTTCGCCATCGCAATGGCCGATCAAATTTAAGGCATGCGAGTCACCCGCTGGAAGGGCAAGAACTACCCATTGTGTCCTGCGCATTCCCTGCCAAACGACGCGAAAGTACTCGTAGTGTACCGAACTAATTACATTCACTTTCGACTCTTTCCATGTCGGAAAAACGATCGAGTTGAACGGTATCTTCATCTGATATTTGCCGAGGGCAGCATTCAGCTTGGCTTGGTTTTGGGCAGGTTTCATTTCAACAACTTTTGCGAGAAAGAAAGCCTTGAGCCGCTCATCAAGCTTTCTCCGATCTTTGTGATACAGATCGGGCTGTATGCCGTTGAAGTAGGAGAAATAGGCGTCAACTGTCACCAGAGTTGTGACATTCTTCGGTGTGGTTGACCCGGTTAGGCAGTTCCAAGATTGAACAATCTTGACGCTTTTCTTTTCATTTCCTTGGACGGCCGCGGAAGCGAACTTGCTGTCGCGTAGTGAGGACTTCAGCGGTAAGAACGTAATATCCATAAAATATGCCTCAAAACAAAAGCTCTTGAATCCTAATGATAAATTAGAATTTCTCAACCCAAATAACAGTTGTATCTGGTCTGATCGTTCACGAGCCGTTAAGTACCACCTCATGTTGAAGACACGCATTATCCCCTGTCTGGACGTTGCCGATGGGCGCGTTGTGAAGGGCGTGAATTTCGTCGATCTGATCGACGCCGGTGACCCGGTGGAAGCCGCCATTGCCTATAATGCCGCCGGTGCGGATGAGCTGTGTTTTCTGGATATCCATGCGACCCACGAAAACCGCGGGACGATGTATGACCTGGCCACGCGAACGGCAGAGCAGTGCTTTATGCCGCTGACCATCGGCGGAGGTGTCCGTACGGTTGAAGACGTGAGGAACCTGCTACTGGCTGGCGCCGACAAGGTGAGTTTCAATTCAGCCGCAGTCGCCAACCCAGATGTCGTTGCCGAGGCCGCAGACCGTTTTGGCAGCCAGTGTATCGTCGTCGCCATCGACGCAAAAACAGTTGAGCCCGGGCGGTGGGAAATCTTCACCCACGGTGGGCGGCGCGGAACCGGGATCGATGCCGTCGAATTTGCTCGGACTGTCGTCGAAAAGGGCGCTGGCGAAATCCTGTTGACGTCAATGGACCGGGACGGAACCCGTGCCGGTTTCAATTTGCCGCTGACCCGTGCGATTTCCGAGGCAGTTTCGGTGCCCGTCATTGCCAGCGGAGGTGTCGGGACTTTGGATCACTTGGTTGAAGGTGTAACCGAAGGAAAAGCCAGCGCGGTCCTGGCAGCATCTATCTTCCATTTCGGTGACTACACGATCGGTGAAGCCAAAGCTCACATGGCCGCCGCCGGTATTCCTGTGAGGTTGTCATGAGCATTCTCGAAGAACTGGCCGCAACGATCGACGCACGAAAAGGCGCGGATCCGGACACGTCTTGGACGGCGAAACTTTTGTCCAAGGGCCCGGAAAAGGTTGCAGAAAAATTTGGCGAAGAAGCAGTTGAGGCCATTGTCGAGGCGGTCAAAGGCGACAGTGAAGCACTGACAGCCGAGGCCGCCGATGTGCTTTACCATCTTCTGGTCATGCTGGCGTCACGGGACGTCAAACTGGCCGATGTTCTTAAAGAGCTTGAGCGTAGAACCGGCACGTCCGGCATTGAAGAAAAAGCAAGCCGCTAGACCTTCGGTGTACCAATCAGATGGGCATGCGCGTCCTTGATGCACAGGTTTTCGACCACATCGAGGCCTTTGGCTTCGGCGAGTACGCGTGCCTCAGTGTTAGAGATCCCAAGCTGCATCCACACTGCTTTCAAGTCGGCTAAGTGATCAATCGCGTCCGTGACAACCGGCAGGACATCTTCCGATCGACGAAAGATGTTTATCAAATCGACGGGTTCTTCGATTTCTTTCAAACTGCGGACAATGGTTTCTCCGAAGAGAGTCTCTCCAGCATGGCCGGGGTTCACCGGGATAACTCGGTAGCCGGCACGCACAAGGTACAGCCCGACCCCGTGGCTGGGCCGGATCGACTTCAGGGATGCACCAACCATCGCAATGGTTCGGGTTCGCAGTAAGATGCGCAAATGTTTTTCTTCGCGCGGTGTCATAGTTTTGACCCCAGTAGAAAAAGGCGCCCGAACCTAAGCTCGGGCACCAGTTGCGGAACGAGGGACAGTGGTCAGAGAACGGAAGTTCCGGTTCCCGTTCTCCATAGCTTTAAATGGGAATGCTCAAACGCAGTATGAAGAGCCTTTCGCAAATTTGTGAACTTGGCATCAAGTTCGCGATCACTGACTCAACACGGATGGCCAGTTTGCATCAGCCGAAGCAACGTGGCCTGATTTGTTCAAGCTCCACAATGCCCGCACCGATTTCGAGTAGTTCAGATAGAGGCGATCGTTGTAGATGCTCCACGCGTCGGGATCGGTGCTGGCTGTATATCCTTTGGAAACGGCGTAGGCGCAGTAACCACCATACTTTGGCGCGTACTTTTCTGGGTCGCCGTCGAACAACGCTTTGTTTTCGGCGCTTGCGAATTGAATAATCGCGCCGTCCCACTCGGAGGTGAAATCTCCAGAGCCCTCAACAGGCTTGCTTTCAGTGAAGTAAGCCACGGGATCGTATCCGTTTATGGCAATGCCATTCAATGCGTAGACCGGTGGTTCAGCAGCGTGTGCCGGAGCGGAAATCAAAGCTACCGCCGGAACAGCAGCCACAGATGCCATCAAAAAATTACGGCGAGTGAGCATTTGGGTTCCTTTCTCATCAATACGTTGAAGCCAAAATGGCGAGCATTTCAGGTCAGCGAAAGACCTGTCGCATCCATGTGAAAGCTGGCGGATAGTTCGTGAGGTTTGTTACAGTCAGTCGAAGATATCGAAAATGTCGTCAAAGAAATCGTCGACTTCGAAATCGACGACATCCTGCATGAACCTTTGCGCAAGCGACTTATTCTTTTTCTTGGCTTTCTTGGGCTTTTTCTTTCCGGGCCGACCAAAGTCGTGAATGGGTGATGACCGTACCAATTCACGTTCGCCACGTGCGTCCGAGCGAAGCATTTTCAGATCGTGCAGTGGCGCACCGCAGTTGGCACACGCCAATTCGTGACGTTCCTTGCCCGCCAAAACCAGCGCGGCGCGTGTCCCGCAGTAACAACATGTGGCAATCTTGGGCTGGTGCGGCATCAAATTCTCTTAACTGTTCCGCACAGCATATAGGGCGACCGCCGCTGCATTTGAAACATTCAGCGATCCAAAATCCGTTGCGAACGGGATTTTTGCGATGATGTCACAGGTTTCTTTGGTTTTATCTCGCAATCCGGGTCCTTCAGCACCTAGAACCAAGGCAATCGGCCGATCGTGTTCTCCTTGAAGAACAGTTCGAAGTTCTGCATCAGCCTCGCCGTCCAAACCGATTGTCAGAAAACCCATCGATTTTAGTTCGACAAGCGCCTCTGCCAGATTTCTGACGCGGAAATAAGGCTGGCGCTCCAAGGCGCCGGACGCAGTTTTCGCCAACGCGCCGGTTTCGGGGGCGCTGTGGCGAAGAGGCGCAATAACAGCAGCGGCTCCGAAAACTTCCGCAGATCGAAGAATGGCACCCACGTAGTCAGGGTCTGACAAGCGGTCCACACCAACTACAGCACCGGGTGGCCCGG
>JAPPOI010000229.1 GCA_028818055.1 Boseongicola sp. | reverse complement strand
ACGGGCAATCGCCGCAGCGTCCTGACCAAAAGAAAAATGAAGAAAACGCGCGGAGGATCCTCTGCGCGTTTTTTTATCCTAACAATCCTTGCTGGTGTGCAAGCTTCACAGATGAACGCGCTTTCATTGCTGCACCCCATGCCGTGATATTTGGAAAAGCCGACACATCTACGCCATCGCCTTCGAGCCATGTGAAGATCGGATAGAACCAGATATCCGCCAAGGTGATATCGTCTCCGAAGAAATACGGCCCCGTGATCAACGGTTCGATGAAGGCGCAGGATGCGGTCATCGTCTCGGGCACCTTGGACGCCATATCTTGAAACGATGACGCATCATTCGCCCAGCGCGATCCGCGCATCTTGTGGGCGTGGTTCACATGCATGGTCGACGCCAGATAGAACATGATCTCGCGCATCCGAGCGGCGTGAAGTGGGTCGGCGGGCACCAATCCCGGCACCATAACCGCCGCAATATATTCAAGAATGGCGCCAGTTTCAGTGATCACACCTTCGGGTGTCGATAACGCTGGAACGCGTCCCTTGGGGTTGATTTCAAGATACTCCGGTTTGGTTTGTTCGGCATCGGCAAATCGAATTTCGATGCTGTCCCAATGTACGCCACCCTCGTTCAGCGCGATCGCAGAGGCCCCCGAAATCGTATTCTTCGCCCAAAACAGTTTGACCATTTCAACCTCTTAGTAGTGCGTCCGAATATGCGCGCGTTCTGGCCGGTCCAAATGCGGAATTGCGTTGTAACCCGCCATGATCACCTCGGACTCGCGCACGTGAAGACGATGGATGCTGGTATTCCAGATCGGCAGCATGACACGGCTCATGGTCATCATGTCCAGATCCAAAACATGGCGCAGCATCATGCCAATGACGCCACCTGACGTGACCGCAAGAAGCCGTACGCCTGGACGCGTGGCTTCTTCCAGCAGGTCGCGCACGCGATTTTCGAAGTTTTGGTAACTTTCCTGCCCTTCAATCTCGGCGCGCTTCCAAGCCGCAAATACCTTGGGCATATGATCAGCGAAGCCGTCGTCATCGGGCAACGGCTCCCCAAGGTTGTCCAGCATAGATTGGCTAAGCGTATAGTAATCAATCTCATTCAAGCGCGCGTCTTCGTCCGCAACGTAGCCCATTCTCTCGACCGTTTGACGATGACGCTGCAAAGTACCTGACCAAATGTGGTCAAAGTCATAGTGGTGATCGCGCATCCAGTTTCCCAGCATCTCGGCCTGAGTTTTTCCCAAGTCGCTCAGCCGGTCATATTCGGCTTCGGTTGTCGCGGCAGAATTCGCCTGACCGTGCCGCACAAGAATGATTTCGCCCATGAAAGCCTCCGCCGGTTCGGACTAGCTTAAAGCGGCAACAGGGCCAATTCGCAAAATGCGAATGTCACGAAAGTTTATAGTGTCGGCTCGGGATCCGGCTCGTTCTGGGCGCGTCGCCATTGGATAAGATGATCCGGCACGCCAGCGCGGTGGCTGACGATATCACCCATGAGCGGCCAGTCCTTCTTCGGTTTGGACGGCTTGCCGGTCCCACTTGTCGCCTCGGGTATCCAGATATTGACGGTCGCGTCGCTCATGGACCGATCATAACAAACGATCAGCTCTCGCCAAACTCAAGAATAGTCACATGCGTTTCACCGTATCGCCGTTGATCAAGAATGCGAAACCCGGTTGGTGCTGTCTGCGGGGCATTTTCTTCCCAGACAATCAGCGCTTCCGGTGCAATCCAACCGCCTTTGACTGCTGACAACAGCGCAGCCCCGCCCAGCGCCTTCCCGTAAGGTGGATCAAGGAAGACCAGACTTGCAGGTTCGCCCTGGCAGACACCAAGTTTCACCGCGTCTCGGGTAACAAGCGTGGTTTCTGCCTGAGCTTTTGCCTTGGCGACGTTTTCAGCAATGAGCTTCTGAGCGGGTCGGCCGCTTTCAACAAAAGTCGTATGAGCTGCACCGCGGCTTAGGGCTTCAAGGCCCAAAGCGCCGGTTCCGGCAAAAAGATCCAAAACAACGGCACCACCGATCGGGTCTCCATAGCCGCCATTTACAAGCAGGTTGAATATGGCCTCACGCACACGGTCAGATGTCGGGCGCAGGTGGGCTTTTGCATCGCCTTTGCCCACGGACGCCAGGCCCAAGCCTCGCCAGCGTCCGCCAACAATCCTCACGCTGTCAAAAGCGCCTTCAGATCGCTATTCGGGTCGGCCAGTATTGCCGGGTCCGGCGATTTCCCGGCTTCGATCAGACGCTTGCCGACCATGTAGTCGCGGGGCGCGCTGATCGCATCAACCGCCAACAGGGTTTCACCCTTGAAATACCAGTGGCTACAGGGCGCACCGTCGCCTCTACGGACCACAAGGTCATAGCCCGTGTTCAAACCGGCGATTTGCAATTTCAGATCGTATTGATCGGACCAGAACCACGGATAGGGTCGATACTCTTTGTGCGCACCCAGGATGTTTTCGGCAACGATCTCGGCCTGATCGATTGCGTTCTGTACAGATTCCAGCCGAAGCCGCTCTTCGCCATATGGGAAATTCGCGCAATCACCAGCGGCCCAGATATTGCGATCTGATGTTCGCCCGAAGGCATCCAGAAAAATTCCATCGTTGCAGGTAAGGCCTGCGGCCTCGGCCAAGCCGGTGGCTGGACGAATGCCTACACCAACGATGACAAAATCGACGTCCAACGTGGTGCCGTCTGTCAGTTCGGCTGCAGTCACCCGGCCGTCTTCGCCGGTCAAAGTCGAGACGCCAACGCCTTCACGAATATCGACGCCTTCAGACTGGTGTTTTTCGCGAATGACATCGGCCGTTTCAACGGCTGCCACCCGGCCAAGGATGCGCCGCGCCATTTCCACAAGCGTGACCTTCAACCCAAGTTTCGATGCAACGGCTGCAGCTTCAAGCCCGATGTAGCCACCGCCGATGACCAGCACGCGCGCGCCTTCGGTGAATTCGTCCGCCATCGCATCGACGTCTGCCAAGGTGCGAACGGTAAAGACACCTTTCAAATCGCCTCCAATCGATGCGGGAAGACGATTGGCGATCGAACCCGTGGTCAACGCAAGCTGATCATAAGAGAGCGTCTCATCGCCGATGGAAACGGTCTTTGCTGCAACGTCAATTGCGGTCACCTCGGCACCAAGTCGCAAGTTGATGCGCTGGGACTGGTAAAAATCTGCCGGTCGCAGATACAATCGATCACGCGTCATGTCGCCCAGAAGATAGCCCTTGGACAACGGCGGACGTTGATACGGAGGGTCATTTTCGGCTGAAACCAACGTGATCTCAACATCATCATCCAGCGCCCGCAACTTGGCGGCCATGGACGCACCGGCTTGTCCACCTCCGATGATCACAATTCCCGACATTAAATTCCCTCTGGCACTCATTCACTCGCGGTTTATATCGCAGGATAGCTGACACGCAATCTTACGGCAGGAGACATAACCAGTGACAATCTCAAAAGGCGACCGCCTCCCTTCAGCCCAGGTTATCCGCCAAAGCGGTGACCAGATCGAAACATTTGATATTGCCGAGTTCGCCAAGGGTAAGAAGATTGTCGTGTTCGGGTTGCCGGGCGCATACACCAGCGTTTGTTCAAGTGCACATCTTCCAAGCTTTATCCGCACCGCCGATGCGTTTCGTGAAAAAGGCTTCGATGCCATCGTTTGCGTCGCTGTAAACGACATTCGGGTTATGAATCACTGGGGTCAAAGCAGCGGCGCCTACGATGCAGGGCTGATGATGGTTGCCGACTGGGATTCCGAATTTACCAAGAAGCTCGGGCTTGAGTTCAGCGTCCCCGCCGTTGGCTTCAAGGACCGCATGACACGGTGCTCGATGATCGTTGACGATGGCGTCGTGACCGAGTTGCAATTCGAAGAAGACCACAGCGTGTGCAACCTGACCGCAGGCGAAACGCTGTTGGAACTGGTTTAGTCTTCGGTCTCGTTTACGTTCAGAACGGTGCGGGTCGGGAACGGAATCTCGATGCCGCCCGCATCCAAGGCTTCTTTGATCTTGCGCTTCATGTCGGCTTGATACTGCCAGTAGTCTGCGGACGACACCCATACACGCGCCAGAAAGTCGACCGAAAAGTCGCCAAGGTTGTTCACCTGCAAGAATGGCTCGGGCTTTTCCAAGGATCGCGGATCGCTCATGAGCGTAGTGCGGATGATCTCTTCGGCTTTTGCCAGATCGGTGCCGTAGGACACCCCAAATACCCACTCGGCCCGGCGCAAATCGTAGATGGAATAGTTCGTGATCGTGTTCGACCACACACTTGTATTTGGGATGATCACCTGAGTGTTGCTGACGGTAGCCAGTTCTGTCGTGAAGATCGAAATATCCATGACAGTGCCCATGTATCCATTCACTTCAATGAAATCGCCAACTTTGATTGGGCGAAACAGCACAAGCATAAAGCCCGACGCCACGCCACTCAGGACGCCCTGCAACGCAAGGCCTATCGCCAGACCCGCTGCACCCAGCAGTGCGACCAGTGATGTCGTCTGAACACCAAATGTCTGCAAGACGAAGATAAACGTCAGTGCAAGGACGCTGTAGCGCACAACATTTGCCATGAACCGGCCAAGGGTTTTGTCGACGCGCTCAGACTTTTCCGCGACTTTCACGATGCGACGCCGCAAAATTCCAGCAATGAAGAAACCCAGGATCAGGATAACGGCCGCAATCACGAAATTGCCGATAGCTGCGACAAAGAAATCAACGGACAGGTATTGCCCCAGCGTTTTTCCGTCGCTGAGTTGGATATTGCTAAGAGTGGTAAGAAAATCCATCAGGTCGATTGATCCATAGTATTGGCAAGGTCAACGTCGAGCCGCGACAAACCACCGGCGTCATGCGTCGTCAAGGTGACTTCAACGCGATTGTAGACATTGAACCATTCCGGGTGGTGGTTCATGCGTTCGGCAACCAGCGCCATTTTCGACATCCACCCAAACGCATCGACGAAGCTTTT
This sequence comes from Boseongicola sp., assembly GCA_028818055.1. Lineage (GTDB taxonomy): Bacteria > Pseudomonadota > Alphaproteobacteria > Rhodobacterales > Rhodobacteraceae > JAPPOI01. The sequence continues at coordinate 3,614 of JAPPOI010000229.1, read as the reverse complement.
GAATTTAAAAGTTTTTTTGATCGCATCGCGGTCGGAATCGAGACTCCATCCGTTTTGCGCCAACGAATTCAGAGCTTGGTCCCGTTCAGTTCCCGATATCTTTTCAGTCATCTCGGCTCCTCGGTGATTTTTCGAAATGGCCCGTAACTTGTCAGAACTTCAATGTCATCTTCCACTGCTCTGCGTTCGGCCTCAAGATATTCGGCCACTGCATTTGAAAAACCTTCGTCTGCCATCCAAGGCAGCGAATAGGTGTCAACCGGCAGATAGCCACGTGCGAGCTTGTGTTCGCCCTGTGCACCAGCCTCGACGCGCTTCATCCCGTTTAAGATAGCGTATTCGATGGCCTGATAATAACACGCCTCGAAGTGAAGGCATTTGTGGTACTCGATCTCGCCCCAATAGCGTCCGTACAGCGTTTCACGACCAATGAAGTTCAAGGCACCAGCAATTGGTCGGTCTTCGCGCAAAGCCAGGATCAGAAGAATATCATCTCGCAAAGTTTCTTGCGCGGCATCGAAGAATGCCCGTGTCAGATATGGCGTTCCCCACTTGCGCGATCCGGTATCTTGGTAAAATCGCCAGAACGCATCCCAGTGTTCAGGTTCGATTTCATCGCCGGTCAAAGCAACAATCTTCCCGCCGAAGCCTTGGGCCACGTGACGTTCTTTGCGGATCGTTTTGCGTTTTCTCGATGACAGCTCGGCAAGAAATGCTTCGAAATCTGGATAGTCCGAGTTCACCCAGTGAAATTGCTGTGTCGTGCGCCGCAGCAGCCCCATTTTGGCTCCGTGTTCAGCTTCGTCTTCCGTACAGAACGTGGCGTGCACCGAGCTAAGTTTGTTTTCGATCGCCAAATGCAAAGCGCCGTGGATCAAAGCTTCGAAGCCTTGGGCTTCGTGTCCGGGTTTGGTCAGAAATCGACGTCCCGTGGCAGGCGTGAACGGAACCGCAAACTGCAACTTCGGATAATACCGGCCGCCTGCACGCTCCCACGCGTGTGCCCAATTGTGATCGAAGATGTACTCGCCCTGACTGTGGCCCTTGGCGTAAAGTGGCGCGACCGCGATGACTTCACCTTTGTCTCGCGCCACAAGATGTCTGGCCTGCCAGCCAGTACCCACACCAACCGATCGCGAGGTCTCTAAAGCCCGCAGAAACCGATGGGTGGTAAACGGATCGATGGGTCGACCTCCATCGATCGTCTCCGGGCATGCGCAGGCATCCCACTCAGAGGCTTCGATGTCGGCCAACGAGCCAAGCACGGAAATTTCAATATCGGACGACATGGCACCCTTGTTCGAGGTTCTTTCCAAACGTGGCACAGCCGGTCAGGGTTTCAAGCCAGATAACCCTCAAACGTGATGTTGTGCACCACTTTGCGCGCCTGGACTTCGTCTTCGGGCGATCGAACGGTCCAGCACAGTATCGACGCACCCTGATCCTTGAGTTCGCGCACACGCTTTGAGTCCAGATCTCTGACGTTGTGGCTGATGAAGGATGCACCGGTTCGCATGAAGTCGGGAATCTCGGTCAGTTCGGCCAAACGCGATTCCGCGACAGGCCATTCTTTGGAAAGAAACGTTTCGGTAACCAGTCCCCGAGGAATCTCTGGTGCAAGCGCCTGGAAGCAGCCTGCCGAGTAGGGATTGAATGACATGAGGGCGACGTCGCCCTCGTAACCGTCCAATGCCTCCGCCGTCGCTTGTTCGAGCTCTCCAACGTTCGAGCCCAGCGCTCCATCTTGGTCTTTGAGTTCTATCAATAAAGGTACGCGCCCTGAAACGAGCGTCAGAAATTCCTTAAGTGTCGGTATCCCTTCTTCGCAACCATTCAACTTCAAAATTGAAAGCGAACTTGCGGTGTGCTGGCGTACAGCACCTTTGCCGTTGGTCAGGCGATCAAGCGCATAGTCATGAAAAACCATCGCCTGGCCGTCAGCGGAAAGTTGAAGATCTAATTCGATACCGTACCCGTGCCTGATCGCAGCCACAGCGGCTGCGCGCGAGTTTTCAGGTCGACCTTCTTCTGAGTTGTGCAAACCCCTATGCGCAATAGGGCGAGTGAGGAAAGCCGGCCGCAGTAGCGGTTTCATTTGATTTCGAAAATTCCCTCCACTTCAACGGCGACGCCCAAAGGCAGCGCACCTGCACTAACTGCAGATCTCGCGTGCCGTCCGGCGTCTCCAAGTATTGCAACCAAAGTATCCGACGCACCGTTAACAACCATCGGCTGCTCTGTGAAATCCGGCCCCGAATTCACAAATCCTGTCAATTTGACGACCCGCGCAATGCGGCTCAAATCTCCGTCACACGCGGCTTTGGCTTGCGCCAAAAGGCTCAATGCGCATCGCTGGGCCGCCGCCGCACCTTGTTCTGTGGTTAGGTCCTGACCAACTTTGCCAGTGATCAATCCACTATCATCCTGCGAGATTTGGCCCGATACGTAAAGTGTGTTCCCACTTAGGACGAAAGGCACATAGTTGGCCGCCGGCGCCGGTGCATCCGGAAGCGTCAGGCCAAGTTCCGCCAATCGATATTCAATCGCGTTCGTCATTTCTGCATCCTGTGATTTGTTGGCAGCAATGCCACCTTCTACAGCGGATAAGTGCCGAGTGTGCGCAATGAAGCAACAGGTTTTGTTATATTTGCGTGAAAGCGACGCAGTTTCACTGTTCAATCGCGGCCAAACACCTATTTAGAACCAAGATGAATTTGCGATTATTCAGAATATTTGACGTGCCGCTCCAGCGGCTCTTTGCATTAGTTTCAGCCAGCTCAATGGTGGTCGTTCTTGGCGCCTGTTCGCCTGCGCCGGACGGAGTGGACATCCACGATCCGTATGAACCTGTGAACCGTTTCACCCATAATGTGAATACCGCATTGGACACGGTCGCAGTCCGGCCGGTCAGCCAGTTCTATGGTGCGGTTCTGCCGTCTCCGGTCCGTCAATCGTTTGACAATGCGGCTGGAAACCTTGGTTTGCCGTCTGCGGTATTGAACAAGGCACTTCAAGGAGACATTGAGAGCGCCGTTCACAATTTCACGCGCTTTGCGGTGAACACGACTTTGGGCGTATTCGGTCTGTTCGATCCTGCTGCTGATTTCGGTTTGGAAGAACGCCCCGCCGACTTCGGTAATACCTTGTCGACTTGGGGTGTGAACGAGGGCGCATACCTTGTTTTACCGGCCATCGGGCCATCAACCGAACGCGACGCAGCCGGTTTTGTCGTGGATTCGGTGACCAATCCAATCGGGCTGTTTTTCGGGTCTGACACCAACGATGCAAGACTTAGCCTGTCGCTCACGGAAATTCTGAATTTCCGGTACGAGTTCAAAGATACGATAGATGGTGTTCTTTACGACAGTGCGGACCCTTATGTTCAGTCCAGACTGTTTTATCTGGATTCGCGGCGATTTGGTGATGGTGAAGCCCGCGGAGCAGAAGCTTACGAGGACCTGTATGATGACCTTATCTTCCAATAAGCTAAACCGCCGCAGCGTCGTGGCAGGTTTGACAGCATTTGGTGCGGTTGCAGCCGCTGGGCCAGCATTCGCGCTGACCGAGGCTGAAGCGACCAAGCTTATCAATCGGGTTGTGAAAGACATCAATAC
>JAPPOI010000109.1 GCA_028818055.1 Boseongicola sp. | reverse complement strand
TTAATCAGGATCAGGCCCGCACAAACCAGTACAAGCGACACAAGGACGGCAGGGCCCAATGCTTCGCCCAAAAGCAGCCATCCGAAAGCGACGCCGAAGATTGGCGATAGAAAGCTGAAGGCTGCCACACTGGCAGCTGGGTAGATTGAAAGCAGCCAAAGCCAAAACCCGAACCCGAGTGCGGCAACGACCACGATCTGAAATGCCAAACCCCATAAGTGAATGGGCGCAAGCTCCCGAACAAACGGTCCAAAAAACAAGGCTGCGACGAGTAACAGTGGCGCCGAAACGAGGAGCTGCCAGATCAGCTGTCGATCTGGCGACACATGTTTCAATCCCGTGCGCGCCACCAGCGCAATACCTGCCCAACACATCGATGCACCAAGCGCCATAACGTCGCCCGCAAACGACGCATCGCCCGCGTCTGCCCGCCACAGAATGACGACGGCGACGCCGCAAAACGCCAGAAGCAGGCCCAAGGCTTTGACCGGTGTAATGGTCTCGCCTGGCAGCATGACGTGAGCCATCAGCGCCAGCCACAGCGGCATGGTGTAAAACACAATGGATGCCCGCGCGACACTGGTCAGGTCGAGCGATGTAAAGAGCAGTGTGAATTCAAGCGCAAAGAACACTCCGATCAGAAGGCCCGGTCCGAGATCTGAACGGTGCAACCCGAAATCCTTGCGCTTGAAGTGAAACCACAACAGGACCAGTGCGACCGCCCCGACCGAGCGAAGCCCGGCGAAGAAAACCGGTTGAAGACCTTCGTTTACGACACGGATGACAACCTGATTGAATCCAAGGAGCGCCGAAAACCCGATGAGCGACAGCGCTCCGAAGGCATCTACTCTGTCTTTTCGCTCCACCATGCCCTCCGGGCTTTATTCGCCGCCTGACGGCGCCGATCCACGTGGGGCTCTGCCCCACACCCCGGAGTATTTCCACCAGAAAGAAAGAGCAATGTTGATGGTGACATCACACGTCTGCGTGTTAGTCAGGCAGCATGGATATTTTGCAGCTGACCTCGCTCTTGATCGTCTTGGCTGGGCTATTTGGCGCGGTCAATTATCTGCTTTTGAAGCTTCCAACCGCCATTGGCATTTTGGTTGTTTCTCTGATTGCATCGATGGCCATACTGGCGCTCGACTTGCTCATCCCCGGCTTCAGGATCGACGATGAAGTTCGCAGCGTCGTTGGTAACATCGCCTTTTCGGACGCTCTACTGGAAGGCATGTTGGGGCTTTTGCTGTTTGCAGGCGCGCTTCACGTTAAACTGTCGGACCTAAGAGAACAGTGGCGGGTCGTTGCATTGATGGCCACAATCGGCGTTGCGCTGTCGACAGTCATCATAGGGACCGCATTCAGCTGGCTGACCGGCATGCCGTTTTTGATCGCCTTGGTCTTTGGGTCGCTCATCTCACCCACGGATCCGGTTGCTGTTCTGGGCGTCCTTCGCGAAGCGGATTTGAAAAAATCGCTGGAAACGAAAATCGCCGGTGAAAGCTTGTTCAATGACGGTGTCGCTTATGTCGTCTTTCTCGTCCTTGTTGGACTGGCGTTTCCGCAAGGAGACGACCACGCAAGCGGGCTTTCCGGAGCTGTCACGTTATTCTTCCAGGAAGCGCTTGGCGGAGCCGTACTTGGCGTGGCGTTAGGATGGCTGACATTTCGGCTTATGCGGCACATCGACGATTATTCGCTCGAGGTTTTGCTCACGCTGGGCCTCGCCTTTGGTGGGTACCAGCTTGCTGTTTGGTTGCATGTTTCTGCCCCAATCATGGCGGTTTGCGCCGGGCTCCTGATTGGCGATGTCGGGGCCGCCCGCGGTATGAGTGAAGAAACCCGCAAGTACGTCGATGCGTTCTGGAAACTGATCGACGAAATACTGAACGCCGTGCTCTTCCTTCTGATCGGGATCGAGGTGTTTGCCGTGACCTTCACGTGGGACGCATTTCAAACAGGTTTGGCGGCCATTGTCCTTGCCCTTTTCGCACGGCTCATTGCTGTCGCGGTCCCCGTGTACCTGCTGAAGCCGTTTCGAACATTTTCGCCGGGTGTCGTCCAGATCATGACGTGGGGTGGCATCAAAGGCGGTATATCTGTCGCCTTGGCGTTGTCTTTGCCTGACGGCGAATGGAAACCTCTGATCCTGACAGCCACCTATGTTGTCGTCATTTTCTCGATTGTGGTTCAGGGCCTGACAATTGCGAAACTTGCGGCGCGTGTGGGAAGTGAACCCGACCTTATCTAATCGGATCAGATCATGACAAACTATGTAGTCTACGACGTGTTCACCAGTGAAGCGTTTGGAGGAAACCCGCTGGCGGTTGTGCTCGACGCAAATGGATTGACCGAAAAAGACATGCGCAATATCGCGCGCGAGTTCAATTTTTCGGAAACGACCTTTGTGTTTCCACCGGACGATCCGAACCACACAGCCAAGGTTCGTATATTCACACCGGCCTGGGAATTGCCATTTGCCGGGCATCCCACAGTCGGCACAGCCTTGGCGCTTTACGATCTTGGCCTTGCCGGTGATGACATGACGCTTGAACTCAAAGTCGGGCCAATTCCCGTTACAATCGAAGGCAGAACCGCACGCTTTGAAACGCGTGTACCTCTGACAATCGAAGAGGCCCCTGATACTGCAGCTCTGGCAGCATGCATCGGTCAAACGGCCAGCGCTATTCGCGTATCTAATCACGAACCGGTGCTGGCCGGAGTTGGAACACCGTTCGTTTTGGCGGAACTGGAAAGCGACGCCGCACTTGCGGAAGCCGCGCCCAACACAGACGCCTTCTTGCAGGCTGCGGGTGGTGAAGTTGGGCGGCTTGGATTGTTTGTCTATCGCCGCGACGGACATTCCATTCGGGCAAGGATGTTTGCGCCTTTGGGCGGCATTCCGGAAGACCCAGCGACGGGAAGTGCCGTGGCCGGACTTGTCGCATTTCTTGGTCGGCTCGAAGGACAAAGTGGAACCTTCGATATCCGACAAGGTGTTGAGATGGGACGCCCAAGCCGCATAACAGCCGAGGTCGTAGTGGAAGACGGAGATCCAGTATGTGTCGCGATTTCCGGCGAGGCCGTCAAAGTCATGGAAGGACGGCTCACAGTCTGACATCCGCGTTGCGGGGTTCACCTTTGGGCCAAGGTTTTCTATGGATACGCCATGACTGAAACCATTCTTGACCGTTGCGAGGCCAAAGGCCTGCGTTTAACCGACCAGCGCCGGACCATCGCCGCTGTCTTGGAAGATGCAGACGACCACCCTGACGTTGAAGAGCTTTACGCACGCGCCAGCGGCGTTGATCCAAAAATCTCGCTCGCCACTGTCTATCGGACGGTCAAGTTATTTGAAGAAGCTGGCATTCTGGAAAAGCTCGAGTTTGGGGATGGTCGGGCGCGTTACGAAGACGCAGAGCGTGATCATCATGACCACTTGATCGACATACAATCCGGCGAAGTCATCGAATTTGTCGATGCCGAGATCGAGGCCCTGCAAGAGAAGATTGCTGCGAAGCTTGGATACGCCTTGAAAGGCCACAAGCTGGAACTTTATGGCGTGCCTCTAAAAAAAGACTAAAAAAGCTCGAAAGGTCAGGCGCGCTTCAGGGCCAGGACTGCATTCAACCCACCAAATGCGAAGGCATTTGAGAGCGCATATTCAACTTTGGCCTCACGTGCCTCATTCGGCACAACATCAAGTGCGCATTCAGGGTCCGGTTCCTGATAGCCGATTGTTGGCGCAATAATCCCGTCCTTCAAAGCCATCAAGACAGCGAGCAGTTCGACGGCACCAGTACCGCCAATCAGGTGACCGTGCATGGATTTTGTGGATGAAATCATGACTTTGTCGGCATGGGGACCGAATACGTTCGCAACGGCAGCACATTCAGTTTTGTCGTTGGCCGCGGTGCCGGTACCGTGGGCATTGATGTAGCCCACTTTGCTTGCGTCGATTTTCGCGTCCGACAGGGCGCCGGATATGGCACGTGCCGCGCCCTGCTGAGATGGCATGACAATGTCGGCAGCATCTGAGGTCATTGAGAACCCGACAATTTCTGCAAGTATCTCTGCGCCTCGCGCCTTCGCGTTCTCATACTCTTCGAAAACAAAGACGCCCGCACCTTCGCCCTGCACCATTCCATTCCGATTGGCGCTGAACGGTCTGCAGGCATCTTTCGACATGACGCGCAGCCCTTCCCAGGCTTTCACGCCGCCAAAGCATAGCATCGATTCCGATCCGCCCGTCACCATGACGCGTGCCAAACCACTCCGAATGAACTGAAACGCCTGACCCATCGCATGATTGGAAGATGCGCAAGCTGTCGCGACGGTGAAAGACGGCCCTTTCAAGTTCCAAGTCATGGATACATGGCTCGCGGCCGCATTGTTCATCAGTTTCGGCACGATAAACGGATGGACCCGGTTTTTGCCTTCTTCGTATACCGCGCGGTAATTATCGTCTTGAGTAGTCAGCCCACCACCGGAGGTGCCAAGAATGACACCGGATTCAGCGGCAAGTGTTCCCGCGAATTCCAGGCCCGATTGCTCAATCGCTTCGCGGGCTGCGATCAGAGTGAATTGCGTGAAACGATCATAAAGGGCCTGCTGCTGACGATTGAACGTATCGTCGGGGTGATAGTCTTTAACCTGTCCACCAATTTGGATCGACAGTCGCTCGACGTCACGTATATCCAGCGCACCAATACCGCAGACGCCATTCTTCATGGCGTCCAGCGTGTCTGCAACAGTGTGACCAAGTGGGTTGATCGAACCTGCGCCGGTAATGACGACCCGTTTCATTTTAGGCAATTTGCTCAGAAACCATCTTTTCCACGGCGCTTATGATTGCCGCCACAGACGAGATGTCAAAATCAGACTTTTCCGGTTCATTTGCGTTGAATGGAACTTGGATATCGAACTCTTCTTCAATCGCAAAAATCGCTTCAACCAGACCCATGCTATCGATCCCAAGATCTTCAAGAGTTTGATCTTCGGTGACATCCGACGGCTGAAGAACCGCTTGTTCAGCGATGATCTCGATAACTCGGTCTTTAACGCTATCCGACATGGTGTTTCACCACAGCTCGCTTCCTCGACGCTTACTTAGTCGTCGCTGTCGTCTTTTGAAACAGCTTTCTTCAAATCGCGCACGTCGTCCATGAAACGCGGCAAGCGGCGCCAGTTTCGGCTGGCTTCAAGGAATTGGTCCATTTTCATCGCTGGATACCCCAAAACCACGCGGCCTGCTGGAACCTTCGTCATGATCTTGGTCGCACCGCCCGCCACAACGTCATCGCCCACAAAAATATTGTCGGAAACGCCGCACTGGCCTCCCATCACAACGCGGTTGCCGATGCGTGTCGAGCCAGCGATCCCCACCTGACCACAAAGCAGCGTGTCTTCGCCGACTTGGACGTTGTGCCCGATGTGCACCAAGTTATCGAGCTTTGTGCGATGCCCGATGGACGTTGAACGAATAGTGCCCCGGTCAATCGTGGAATTTGCACCGATTTCAACGTCGTCGCCAATTTCTACAGCGCCAAGAGAATGGATCCGCGTCCAACTGGCATTTATGGCTTCCGTTTCCTTTCCAAGAGACGCACGGGCATCCTCGACCCGGCTCTTTTCCGGCGTAACAAAGCTAAAGCCATCCGCGCCTATGACGGCCCCTGGCTGGCAGATAAACCTGTCACCAAAACCAACGCGCGCGCCAAGCCGGACGCCAGAGTGCAACAGGGCATCGTCGCCAATTTGCGCATCCTCAGCGATGGTAACATGCGCCGCAATTCTTGCATTCTTGCCAATACGCGCCCTCGGTCCAACAACCACCAATGGACCAATTGCGGCGCCATCCGAAATTTGGGCGCTCGGATCGATCACCGCCGATGCATGCACGCCAAGTGCAATTTCTGGCCCTGGGTCCATAAGCTTTGTAAGGCCCGACATCGCGTAGCGTGCACGCGGCACGACGATCGCGGCCTCGAGACCCAATGCCTGCCAGTCAGCGCCTTCCCAAAGGATCGCAGCGCGCGCCTGACCGACGGACAAGCCTTCAGCGTATTTCGGGTCCATTGCTATCGCCAGATCTCCAGGTCCAGCGGTTGCAGGCTCGGCCGCGCCGTCCACCAAAAGGTCAGCGGCGCCAAAGACTTCTGCCTCAAGCGCCGCCGCAATATCCTGGATTGAAAAGCTCATGGACGGGCCCCTTTCAGGGCCATGAATTATCCCCGAACCGACCGCAGCGCCACCCCTGCGTTTTGCAAGGCACGCCAGATCTTGGCATCACGACCATAAACATCGCCTCGGAACTGGATTTTACCCTTCGGCTTTGTGAAGGCTGTCCGATAGACCAGATGAACCGGTACGTGTTGTTCAAGCTCCACTACCGTTTCACGACCGGTTGCCAATCGTTGTTGGAAGAACGTTTGAGGATCGCGAGTTTGTTTCGCCAAAAGCGTGTAGGCAAAATCAAAAGGGTCATTCAGACGAATACAGCCGTGGCTGAAAGCTCTGCGTTCACGTCCGAACAGGCTTTTGGCCGGCGTGTCGTGCAGGTAGATGTTATGCCGATTTGGAAACATGAACTTCACCAATCCCAATGCGTTGCCGCGGCTTGGTGGCTCCTTCAAATCGAACGGGAAGTTCTTTTCATCGAACTGCGTGAAATCCATACCTTCCCGTGAAACAATCTGGCCTCTGGTGTTAATCAAATTCATGTGCCGAATGGCATATGGATCTTTCTGCAGCATCGGCAGGTATTCTTTGGTCGCAATTGAACGCGGCACATTCCACGTTGGATTGATCACCATGTGTTCCATGACATCAGAGAATTCCGGCGAACGGCGATCCTGCTGGTTCGCACCAATGACGGAACGCGTTTCAAACGTGATCTTTCCATTGTCGACAATGCGGGCGTGGAAATCAGTTAAGTTGACCCAGATATGACGCTTACCCCGGTTCATGTTGATCCAGCGCTCACGTTCCATGGCAACCATGATTTGAGTGAGGCGAACTTCCGGAGAGATGTTGATCGCCGCCATGGTTCCCTTGCCGGCAACTCCGTCCGTGAACAAGCCATGATCCCTTTGGAATAGAGCCACGGCTTGCTTCATCTTTTCGTCGTAAGACTGGGTCGAAGTGCGCTTCAAATAACCCATTGCAATCAGACGATTACGAAGCTGAACAACGGCTTTACCAGAAGCACCGGGCTTCAACGAACTTGCTTTCACCGCTTGGCCCCAGCCACCCTTGCCGATCAACTTTTCAAAGCGCATCTTCTCCTTCATGAGCCGAGCGTACTCGGGGTCTTTAGGCGGCAGGCTTTTGATGAAGCCGCTCGGTGAAGACTTCGCGAATGCAGTCAGGATCGACGTACGCGAGCGCAGAGGTACTTCGCGCACAAGGCCTGAATCCACACGTCTTGGAGTTAGAATTCCCGTTTGAATGTCGCGCGCGTAAAGCAGAAACAGACGGCTCAGCTCTACTTCAAGACGACCAAGGTCGCGTTCGGAACGAACCGAACGAAGATTGGTTTTCAGTTTCTCGGGCTCATAACGGGCAGCGGGAAGTCCGTGGACGCCAGCGCTTCCAATCGCCTTCAAGAACGCCGAACGACGTTGCTTGTCACGGTTGGTTTTGCCGGTCCAAATCGGCTTGTAGCCGTTTGCTTTGTAAAACGCGGCGATGTCTTTGTCTTTTGCCGCAGCTTCGGCAACCGCTTGCATAAACGCGGTAACCTGGGCCTGTGCGGGCACGACCAATGAAATGGTCGAAACCAGACAAACAAAAACCCCCAATAGTGATAGTCGTCTCAGAGCGTGCATGGCAGCCTCTACTCGTTCCTGTTTACGTGCCCCCCGGCAACTTTCGTTTTCGGAGAATTCCACCAACCTGTCTATTCACATTCCCGCGTCCATGACCCTGTGTCACAAGAATACAACGCGCCTGAAGCAATGTTGTCACACCTCTCGTTAATGCGCGGTTGAGCGAATTTCTGCCGATTTTTGGCCATTGTTACACTCTGAAAGAATCTCCTGTTTCCAGAGACTTCCGAGCATGCAATAAAACCACCGCACCTGGGGGATAGGTCAGCGGTCACAAGCGTAAAAACGCATGGCCGGAAAAGGGACGCGGTTGCACAATGAAGAATAATGGGTCGCACTCAATTACCCGCCGCGGACTACTCCGCGCGTTTGCTGCAACCACAATCGCAGCGGCACCCACCTACTCCAACGCATTTGGCATACTCAGAGGCGCAGGGGACATTCGAAAGCTGTCCATGCATTCGGGCCGAACAGGCGAAAGCATCAATACGCTTTACTGGATTGATGGCGAGTATATCCCGGAAGCGCTGAAAGAAGTTAACCGGTTCATGCGTGATTGGCGCACGAACGGTACGATCAATATCGACACACGCACAATCGATATTTTGGCCGCATCACACAACTTGCTCGATGCCGATGCACCTTACCTTATGTTGTCGGGTTATCGCTCCCCCGCTACGAACGCTATGCTCCGCTCGAAGTCGCGTTCAGTCGCCCGCAACTCACTCCACATGCAAGGTCAGGCCGTCGACCTTGGTCTCGCTGGGCGGAGTGTTTCCCAGATTGCACGCGCGGCAATCGCGTGTTCCGCTGGCG
>JAPPOI010000169.1 GCA_028818055.1 Boseongicola sp. | reverse complement strand
GGTTCAAAGCGGGCCGAAGCTGACAAACTGCCGCCTCCATTTGGTTTCGGCGAAAGGAAAACGCGAGACCGGTCAAACGTGCGATTGGCGACTTCGAATACATCTCCGTCGGAAGTTATCACTCCGAGATACGCTTCGCGCATTTTGGACGACCTCAATTCTTTCACTGGTAAATCGCCCAAGATAATTTCGAGTGGTTTGATGGGCTCCCCGCAGAATGCCGTGTCATGAACGGCAACAATATGCGCAGAAAATTGGTCTTTCATTTCGGTAATGCGCTCTGCCCAAGGCCTGTGCGCATTTGCGTCGAAGTCCTCGGCGCACTGATCCAGACGATCAATCATTTCGACGCGCCCGTCCGGCTTCAAACCGATTAGAGACACCCCCCTCTCGAGAATCCAATCTTCACCTGCCTTCAAGCTGTCGATCGTTTGTCTGCGCACAAAACTCGCGCCTGCTCCGAATGCTGACGATTGCAACAGGACGCCGCGGTGTCCCGTCTTCAATGCTGGCAGAGCAATGGTTTCGGTGAGATCACCCAAACGCCTGCCAATACCTGTCAAAAGGATCGTGTCATCCAATCCTTCCGGGTCGGCTCCTAACATAGCCTCCAGATCTTCGGCGGAGTAATATCTTGTGTCGCTGACTGGGAGGACGTTGGCACCATTGCCGCGTTTACCCGCGAAGAAACACAGATCGTCCATCGTTCCGGCTTGGGCATGGCCATCCGGCAAAAGAGTTGCACATTTATCGATCCAGATGTAGCGCTGCCCGCTGGGCAAATTCAGCGCTGCCTCAGACAAGGTTTCGTCTGCTTGACTGTCCTTCAAGACGGCTTGCTCGATGGTGTGGTCTTCGTCGAAGGCGAGCAACACGGGCGTGCTGAAGGCGTTATGTCCAAAGTGAACCTCACCCCGTTCGGAATTGACGTAAAGTCCTTCGGAAATATCAGGAAACGCCCAAAGTCGCGTGTACACGTCACGGAAACCCATAACGTGATTGTCCAACGCTTTTTTGTTGTCGACGGTAACGCCGAGTGCTTCGGGCAGCGTTTCGACAGCACCCAAGAGATCAACACCCAACCCCAAATTCGGAACGTCAAATCCCAAGCGGGTTAGGATAGTTGGCCCGAGGTCCATGATGCTCCCCTGGCGATCAACAACTTGGCCATCCGATAGGGTTTCGGAATCGATCACCATGAACAAGTTCCGTCGCGGCCCCGCTTCAAGAAGATCCGTCGCGGAGTTCACCATCGCAAGATGATCCGAGGCGATCGCTATGACCGTGTCTTCGGCAGCGGGACCCGACATGATGTCGGACACGAATTCTCCGATTAGGGCGTCGGCGCAATGGACCGAGTTCAGCATCGGGTTGTCGCCATCTCGATATTGCAGACCCTGACACGCCTGATTTGTTTCTGCGTGTCCGTTTGGGTGGTGTGTATCGAGCGTCAATAATGCCATGCCAAATGGCTGATCTTGAGAGGATAGTTCTTCAAATCGCGTACGTGCGATGTCGAGAAGCGTGTCGTCCTGTAATCCCCATTCAGCAACATAGTCCTGGTTCGGAAGGGCTGGCAAAAGCTCATCGAGTCCCAACACCTCATCATAACCATGGCTGTCGAAAAACGCGCCTTTACCGGCGAACTCGGTGGAGGCGCCACCCAAGTAAAGCGTGTGATAGCCTGCGTTCGAAAGGATATCCCCAAGGCAACTGGCGCCGCTCAGGAACTGATTGACGCGCATCGAGTTCGCGCCGCCAGCCAGAATTAACGGGAAGCCGCACTGTGACGCCACCAACCCGCCTACTGTGAAGCCTGCTCCTGCCGTTTGGCCCAGATTGCTAAATGAAACGGCTTTTTTCTCGAGCGCCGTTAAATTCGGGGTCAGGCCCGGAAAGCGGTCGGAGTCCAAGTAGCTGCGCTCAACGCTCTCAAGGTAGATCAACACCAAGTTCTTTGGCACATCAGGCCTTGAAGGTTCATCAGATACGAAGTGGAACCCTTCCCGCTGCTGCTCGACCAGTGAAAACCGCACGGCGTAGGTCGCAGAGGAAACAATTACCGGATGTGCCAGTACAGCGGCCAGAGCCGCGACAGCCACCGCTCCATTCATAGATAAACTGCTTGTTTGCCGTCTCGGGTACAACTGACGCCGAAACACCCATGTCAGTGCAACAACGCCGCAAAGAATAACAGCAGCCACGGTAAGTGGCAGAAAATACTGCGATACATCACCGCCTTCGAGCCCGGTCCGCATGTGATAGAAAACGGCGCCATTCACGCCGTCTCCTGTGACCAAGTTTAGGCAAAACTCCACAACCGTCAGAACAACAACAGATAGCAAACTTGATGCGACCAGCCACGATACCCAACGCATGCTGGCCCAGCGACGCAGAAGAACGAGAGAAACTGTCAGAAAGAAGAGTGAAATGATCAAAACGACACCTATGAAATCTCCGACAGAAAAAGACGTTCTTGAATTCGAGCCCCTTACTCGGGCTTGGTCATATTTAGCCTGTTGGGGCTCAAATATGTGCTGGGCAAAAGCAGTGGCGCGAGTTCGATTGGGTATGGAAATCTCAAAAGGATAGTTTCAGCAGCAAGAATGCGCCTTTTGTTTGCTGGTTCGATTTGGGGAACGACACTTTCGACAAGCCGATGTCCTAAGTTGGTTTTCTCTTTCTGGTTCGTTCAATAAAACCTTTAGGTTTTTGAACGCTGGAGGCTTTTAAGAACCCGATCTGATTGGCCTAAGTTCCAACTTGAGGTAGACCCAGTGGGCTTGGGAGGGACAAAGCAGGAAAATGCAACTGCGCGAGAGATGTGAGAGTCTGGTCCAAGAACTGGGACTGGCAAAACCGGAGGATGTTCTTGAAGTCATTCCGCTTACCGGTGGCGTCGCGTCGGACATCGCTATGGTCGACCTCGGAAACAGAAAAATCTGTGTAAAGTTTGCTCTCCCCAAACTCAAAGTGGCTGCAGATTGGCGCGCCCCGGTTCATCGCAACGCCGCAGAATATGCGTGGCTGAAAGTCGCGGCACAAACATTCCCAAGGAGCTCAGTTGAATTGTTTGGACGCTCGGATGCAGCCTATGGCTTCGCCATGGAATTTCTAGATGGCATCGATGTTTACCTTTGGAAGGACCACCTTTTGCGCGAAGAGGCCGATCGCGGAGAGGCGGCAAAGGTTGCCGAGCTACTTGGAAAAATACACGCCGCCTCTGTCCTGCCCACCTTCGATCAGGAGCCCTTTCACAATCGTGATGACTTCCATGCGCTGCGCATTGAGCCCTACCTTTCTCATACACGAAAAGCGTTTCCAAGTTTGGCCCTTCACATCGCCCCCTTGGAAACCATGCTTTACGACAGCAACCAAGTTTTGGTGCATGGCGATGCCAGTCCCAAAAACATCCTCTTCCGCGGCGGAGCTCCGATTATGCTGGACGCCGAATGCGCGACGATGGGAGACGCGTGTTTCGACCCGGCCTTTTGCCTCAATCATCTGATCTTGAAAGCCATCCACTTACCTAACTCGCGTGACCGGTTACTCAGCCAAGTCATGGCGTTTTGGGCGGCATATTCGGCACAGGTAGATTGGGAAGATCCAATTGAACTGGAGCATCGCGTATGCGCTTTGCTCGCTGTACTTATGCTTGCGCGGGTCGATGGCAAATCACCGGTAGAATACTTGTCTTCCAAAGCCCGCCAAACCGTTCGCGATGTCTCGATCCCACTGATCACTTCGCCAGTTGCCCGCGTTGATCAATTCGTAGATCAGGTCGCTACCGGAGTTTCAGGAAAGGCCAAATGAGCGCAATCAAATCCGTAACTGGGCGTCGTGTATGGGATTCTCGTGGCAATCCAACCGTCGAGGTGGACGTCGTTCTTGAAAACGGTGTGCTTGGACGAGCAATTGCCCCTGCCGGTGCTTCAAGGGGAACGCGCGAGGCGATGGACCTGCGCGATGGTGGCCCAGCGCTGCAAGGCTCGGGCGTTGGTAAAGCGGTTTCGAATGTAAATGGTCCGATCGCAGCGGCCCTGCTTGGACAGGACATCAGGGACCAGGCAGAAATCGATGCCACCTTGCTGCAGCTCGACCCGTCGAAGCTCAAAGACAAGCTCGGCGGGAACGCGATGGTGGCGACCTCTCTTGCCACGCTACATGCAGCCGCGCTGAATGCCCAAAAGCCGCTTTGGAGGCATGTGGCAGATCATTACGCGCGCGCCCCATCGCTACCCTTGCCAGAGATTCAAATCTTTGGTGGAGGTGCACACGCAGGTCGGCGCGTCGATATTCAGGATTTCATGATCATGGTCCCCGGCGCATCAAGCTTTGACGAAGTCATGGAAGTGACCAACGAAGTATACTTCGCCGCTGGAGATATCATGGCGCAGCGCGGTGATCTTGCTGGTGTTGCAGATGAGGGCGGGTGGTGGCCGTTGTTCCGAAGCAATGAAGAAGCGCTTGAGACCTTGGTGGCTGCAATTGAAAAGGCCGGAGAGAAACCCGGTGACCGCGTGGTCATTTCCCTTGATGTTGCGGCCTCGGAATTTGGCACAGACGGCAGCTACACTCTGGCGTTGGAGGACCGCAAACTCAGCAGTGGCGACTTGATTGACCTGTTGGGCGGCTGGCTGGACGCCTACCCTATTGTCTCAATCGAAGACCCCTTGGGCGAAGACGACACTGCCGGAATGATCGAATTCACACGTCAGTTTGGAGATCGCGTGCAAATCATCGGCGACGATTACGTCGTCACCAATGCGGCGCTTGTGCAACAAGCAGCACAAGACAACGCGTGCAATTGCGCTTTGATTAAGGTGAACCAAGCGGGCACGGTCACTGAGGCGGTTGAAGCGTTTACTGCGGCTCAAAACGCAGGCTGGACTGCCGTTGTTTCTGCTCGCTCGGGTGAGACAGAAGACGTTTCAATTTCGCATCTAAGTACCGGTCTTGGCAGCGGCCAACTCAAGGTAGGGTCCTTCCAAAGGTCCGAGCGCATGGTGAAATGGAATGAATGCCTCAGGATCCAAGATGATCTCGGAGCGAATGCCTTCGTTGGCGGCAAACCATTGGCGCGAACTTGGTGGGGCAAGAACCGTTGAAATCTGCGAAGGTTCGCAGAACGCAAACACATCGCAACGCGCAGGACGGATTTGTCTGGTAGCACACGCCCTATTTGCCCGCTATTTTGCGCGTCAACTAAAGACACAGCGAAACAGGGGTCCCATGAAGCTTGAGTTTCATCACATCAACTTCGTATCGAATGATGTGGACCGAATGCACGAATTCTACACCAATCTGTTAGGGCTTGATGACATCCCGCAGGAGAATTTTCCACGCACCCAGGCAACCGACGAACAGGGATACGACGGCAAGATCAAGTTCGCCACTGATGGTGTCATGCAAATGCATCTTGCCGAACGCCAGCTCGACGTCGCGTTCAAAAATGGGCAGGTCATCAATCCAGTTGACCGTGGTCACATTGCGTTTCGCACCGACGATATCTCGGCATTGATGGCAATGCTCGATCGCCAAGGAATCCCGTATTCTGACTATGGCACCACATTCGCAAAAGAATGGCATCAGGTCTTCTTCCTGGACCCCGAAGGGAATGTCGTGGAAGTGCATCAGCAGGTTAGCTGATCTGGATTTCAACTCGCTGGTTTTGACTGACGCCGTCTTGCGAGGCCGGGTTGCAGACGACAAAGCCATTGCACGTCCAAAACCCAAAAGAGCTTGCAAATGCTGAGTTGAAGATGCGGCGGCGAGTACATGCGGATGAATGCCCTAGGGGTGAAGGCATGGAGCGAACGTCTCGCTCTTTGCATGTTCTCGCCGCCTTTCTCCCCGTGTCCGTGAGCGTACTTAAACACGTGTAGACAACGTACCTGACGACCCGTTCCCAACCAATGAAGCATCCGGATAAACGCTCTATCCAAACGAGTAGTACGAACATCAGCGCCATTAGTTCGCGTCATGGACGCCAGCTTGTGTTTTCGCTAACAGTTTGCTCAGCGTAGAACCCAGCTGAATATTGATCAGGTACCTTTTCGATGCCCCAAGACACCGGCTCAAACCCTTTGGAAAATTCGGATCACCGCGCGTTCTTGATGGAAGATGCGCGACGGCAAATTGACTTCTTTCAAGCCAGCCTGCGGCCGGATCACGGGTTTTACATTCTGAACCACAATGGTTCGCCGATCGATACGGACGTTCAAGAGCTTCACACGACCACCCGTCTCGTCCATTCGTATGTGCTAGGGAAACTGGCGGGTGTAGCGGGTTGTGACGCGATTATCGATCAGGGCATTCGATACCTGAACAGTCATCATAAAGATCAGGATCATGGCGGGTATGTCTGGGCCATGGATGGCCAAGCCGTGCACGATCAACGAAAGCTGGCCTATGGCCACGTATTCGTTCTGTTGGCCGCTTCCAGTGCAAAGATGGTGGATCACCCGGACGCTGACGCCTTGATGGATGACGTCGTGAAAGTTCTGAATGAGAAATACTGGGAGGAAGACCACGGGCTGTTCGCCGATGAGTTCAACCAAGACTGGACGCCGTTTTCAAAGTACCGGGGGATGAACGCCAACATGCACGGCGTCGAAGCGCTCGTAACCGCTTTTGAGGCAACGGGACGCGAGGAGTTTCTGAACAAGGCGGGCCGGATACTGGACTTCTTCCTCGGTCAGATGGCTCCCGCCTATTCCTGGCGATTGCCAGAGCACTATCGCGACGACTGGACCGTTGACCCGGGCTATTCGGAAAACCCGATGTTCCGGCCCGCTGGCACAACGCCCGGTCATTCGTTCGAGCTTGCACGGCTTTTGCTGCAGCATTGGGATCTCAGCGGTCGGGCAGATGAGAATGCGCCGGAGATCGCGCGCCAAGTGGCCTATACGGCCTTAAACGGGGCGTGGGATCCTGAAAGGGGCGGCTTCTTTTATACCTTGGATTTCGATGGCACACCGGCCATCCGAGACAGGTACTGGTGGCCGGTAACCGAAGCGATTGGTGTAGTTGCCGCGTTCCTAAAATCAGACCCAAGGACTGAAGATGCAGAGTGGTACGATCGACTTTGGGGCTTTGCAAAATCCCACTTTATTGACGCGGAACGCGGTGGATGGTTCCCCGAGATCGACGATGAAAACCAACCGTGTGCTGTTCAATTTAATGGCAAACCGGACATTTATCACTCTTTGCAGGCGGCATTGTTCCCATTGGCACCCGGCGTATCTTGTATGGCCACAAACCTTCCGAACATTTCGAAAACAGCAGCTTAACCGCAGAACTTCGTGTGGTTTTCCACTGAAGGGGTTAATTGGTGGGCGTTGAAACGCCTTCTCATCTGCACCGAGGTCTTATAGCGATAGGCCATGGTGGATCAGACATCTCCTTTCGTTCTTGCCGTCGATGGCGGCGGCTCGGTGTGTCGGGTGGCCGCCGTCGGCGAAAACATTCGAGTTCTGAAAGAAACCGGCCCAGCCAATGTGTCCAGCGATTTTGATGGAGCGGTCCGGGAATTGGAGGCGGGACTTAAAGCAGTCGCCAAAGACCTTGATCGGGAGATTTTTACTCTGCGCGCTGTGCCCGCCTTCATTGGGGTTGCCGGGGCGATTTCTCCAGAGATCGCCGAACGTTTGCGACATGCCTTGGGACTGACAAATGCTCGAATAAATGACGACCGTCCTGCTGCCGTACGTGGCGCACTTGGCAGTGAAGACGGGGTCGTCGCACATTGCGGGACCGGATCGTTCATCGCCGCCCAGTTCGATGGCGAAATGCGCTTTATTGGCGGCTGGGGACCCGACCTTGGAGACGAAGCCTCGGCCTATTGGGTTGCGCGTCGCGCATTGTCACGCGCTCTTGGTGTTTCGGACGGGCGCGCGCCAAATTCAGGTCTGTCGGCCGCGTTCTTGAAGAAGTTCGAGGGGAGCGCAGGTATAGTGCGTTTCGTTGCTAACGCCGCGGCGACCGATGTCGCCCAGCTGTCGAAAGAGGTCACCCGCTTCGCCGCTGAGGGCGATGAAAATGCCAAAGCAGTGATGCTGGCTGGTGCCCACGAGATTGCGAAAGGTGCCAGGGCGATTGGCTGGCGCGCTGAGCTGCCGCTTTGTCTGACCGGGGGTATCGGACCACATTTTGAGCCTTACCTGCCAACGAACATGCGTTCTTGCATTGCAAAGCCAAAGGGAACTCCTCTTGATGGAGCCATTGCATTGGCGCAGGATGTGGCGCTGTCGGATTAAGCCACAGCTTGCACAAAGATGAGTTCGCAGGGGCCCTGAATGGCAAAGAAAGCCACGGAAGAATCGCAGGACAACGCCGTTGAAAGGCGCGCGAAAGGTGAATTTGTTCGTGGGATAAGCGGCTTTCGCAATCGTCTTGGAACAGATGAATTCCCCGCCGAGCCAAATCGTTATCATTTGTTCGTTGCTCTGAATTGCCCTTGGTGCCATCGCGTGACTTTGGCGCGCGACGTTCTGGGATTGTCCGAGACGATTTCCATGGATGTCGCCTTTCCAAATCGAACGGGCGAAGATGACCCGGCGGGACCCAATCTTTGGGAATTCAACCCAAATCGAATTGCGAGCCTAACAAAATCCACGTTTCCCGAGTGCACATCTGAAACTGCGACGGGAGCCAATTATCGACTCGTCCGCGACATC
>JAPPOI010000101.1 GCA_028818055.1 Boseongicola sp. | reverse complement strand
CGGCAATGCCAGCGAGTTGCGCCTTTTCAAAGTTGGCGCGCACCCGTTTTGGCGGTGAAAGGTCGATACCAGCGGCCTCTGCAACCCCGGTAAACAGCGTAAGGTCCTTAACACCACCGTCGACAGAGAAACCAACTTCTTCGTCTTCTCCGGTGATCTTGGCGATGCGATCTTTGAACATAGGGGTTGTGCCAGGGCTTTTTGCCAAGAAACCCAGCATGACTTCTAAGCCCAGCCCAAGCTTTTGTCCCAACAACAAAGCCTCAACGGCGGATTGGAATGCTCCGGCAAGCGCGACGTTGTTCACGATCTTTGCAGTTGCACCCATTCCCAGATCACCAACCCGAGCCATTCGATTAGATGCCAATTCGCCCACGGGCCAGAAGCGCGCGACATCGTCTTCGGCGCCGCCAATGAATAATCCAATGGTCCCAGCTTCGACCATTTCAGGTCCACCCGAGATTGGGGCATCGATCAAGCGCCCGCCCGCCGCCAGGATGCGATCCTCAAATCGTTGGACCACATCGGGTGCAATTGTCGACGTCTCGACGATCAGCTTGCCGGATAGGTCCAGTTCCGCCAGCTGACCCAGAATTGCCTCAACAGCTGTGTCGTCGAAAAGCGACAACATCAAAATGTCAGAGCGAGCTGCACAGTCGCTAAGATCAGCGGCGCTTTCGAACCCGGCAGCCTTGGCCATGTCCGAATCTACACCCCTGCGAGTCCAGCCGACCACTTCGGCCCCTTGCCCGGCCAGACGCTCGGCCAGCGCCCAGCCCATGCGGCCTAGACCGATAACTCCGATTATCTCGCCCATCTCATCCCCGCTCTAGTGTCTACCAATTCCCGCTTCGCACGGTTTCGATCATCAGTTCAACGTTCGCGGGGTCGGCGTCCGGTGTGATCCCATGTCCAAGGTTGAAAATATGGGCACCATTCGCAAACGCGCGGCAAATCGCGCCGGTTTCTTCCACCAGAGCAGAGCCACCGGTCACCATGTGAGAGGATGCAAGATTGCCTTGGACACAGCTATCCACTTGCACATGCTCCGCGGCCCATACGGCGGAAACCGAGTTATCCAACGCCACACAATCGGCTCCGGTCGCCTTGGCAAAACCAATATAGTTGTCACCCGCTTCTCGTGGGAATGCGATAACTGGTGTGTTCGGATGCTTGGCTTTAAGCGCTGAAATGATTGTCGCAGCCGGTTTTAAAGCAAACTCGGTGAAGTCCTCGCCCTTAAGTGACCCGGCCCAACTGTCGAACAGTTTTACCACTTCGGCCCCGGCTCTGATTTGAGCATCGAGATACACAATTGTCGCTTCTGTAAGTCGATCAATGACCGCCTGAAACAGCGGCCGATTCTCGGCCTTTAATGCATGAGCAGGCCCCTGATCCGGAGTTCCACGTCCGGCAATCATGTAGGTTGCTACGGTCCACGGAGCCCCTGCAAAACCAATTAAGGTTGTTTCATTTGGAAGCTCTCGGGACAGAATGCGGACTGTTTCATAAACCGGTGCAAGATGATCGTGAATGTCATCCGCGCCTTTGATCTTTTCAAAGTCAGCATCGGTTGTAATTGTTGACAACCTTGGTCCTTCGCCGGTGACAAACCAAAGGTCAGCGCCCAGCGCATCTGGAACCAACAAGATATCGGCAAACAGGATGGCCGCATCAAATCCATATCGCCGGATCGGCTGTAATGTAACTTCTGCAGCCAGGTCTGAGTTGTAGCAAAGTGACAGAAAATCCCCGGCTTGGGCCCGGGTTGCGCGGTATTCAGGAAGGTACCGTCCTGCTTGTCGCATCATCCAAATTGGCGGCGTCGGAAGAGTTTCTCCTGCCAAGGCGCGCTGTATCAACTTTGTCTCTGCCATCTATCCCCCGGATCGGTGTTTCAACACTGGTCCAACGACCACGTCAACTTGTCAAGACAATGGATTGTCAGAGTTTTCTGACGCCCTTAGAAAGGTCCGCATGACTGATTTGCCCAACCCTAATAACCCGTTTCGGATTGGTACGCGTGGATCGCCATTGGCGCTTGCTCAGGCCCACGAAACTCGAAGCCGCTTGGCAGGCGCATTCGATCTTTCTGAAGACGCTTTCGAAATCGTTGTCATCAAAACAACGGGCGATCGTGTGCTGGATCGTCCCTTGAAGGAAATTGGCGGCAAAGGTCTATTCACGCGCGAAATCGAAGACGACATGTTGGCGAGCCGCATCGACATTGCGGTCCATTCCATGAAAGACATGCCAGTCGAACAGCCCGAGGGCTTGGTGCTTGACTGCTATCTTCCACGAGAAGATGTGCGCGACGCGTTTGTCTCACCTGCTGGTGGCACCCTTGCAGCCCTGAAACCAGGAACAATCGTCGGAACTTCCAGCTTGCGCCGGAAAGCACAGCTATTGAATCAGCGACCAGATCTTGAAGTGGTGGAATTTCGTGGAAATGTTCAAACCCGCCTGAAGAAGCTCGAGGATGGTGTTGCGCATTGCACCTTTCTGGCGATGGCCGGCCTGAACAGGTTGGGAATGAGCCACGTCGCCGCTTCGGCAATCGAGACAAACGAAATGCTTCCTGCCGTTGCGCAAGGCGCAATCGGCATCGAACGTCGCGCTGACGATGATCGAGCAAAAGAGATGCTTTCAGCGATCCACGACACGCCAACCGGCCAGCGCCTTGCGGCTGAGCGTGCCTTTCTCGCCGCGCTGGACGGTTCATGCGAAACGCCCATTGCGGGGCTTGCCGAATTGAACGGAGATCAGTTGACCTTGCGCGGCGAGATTCTTCGAACTGATGGGTCCGAGGCTATTGCCGGAAGCCGAACGGGAACTGTCGACATAGGTCCAGCTATGGGCCGCGACCTGGCCGAAGAACTTCTTGGAAAAGCTGGCGAAGGGTTCTTCGACTGGAAATCAGCCTAAGTTTTTGTCAGCATTCACTTTTTCGCGCATTCGAATGCGCAACGTCGACAGCATATCCTTAATCGCGGCGTCGACGTCATCGTCGGGGTGAAGCCTGTTATTCTCGATATATTGACGCAATCGGTACGGGCGCTGCTCAGCAATAATGGCATCAAGTTCGCGCGGCAAATTGCCAGCAGCAACATGAGCCAATGCCCAACTTTGAAGCATCTCTGCTTCATCTATTTCGGAATCGGTGCACCATGCTGTCTCGAACAATCGCATGATGTAATTAAGCACCCGAATGCGAACGTGCCGCCGGTCGGGTTTATAGGGCATCCGAAAAACATCCTGAACAATCTCGTAGGACGGCCAATAGTAGATGGCCCCCTCATCACGCACTTCACGAACGACTTCATCCAAGGCCACTCGAAGAGTCGCCTTTGAAACTGAGTTGGCGGTGATGCACGAAACATCGCGGAACGTCGCAATCAAAGGGACCGGACTGAGTGTGACGATGATCTTCGCATCCGGGCGATACTTGCGGATCAAGTCGTAGATTGCGCGGATGTTCTCGCGGTTCTCATCGACCGTCGAAAGCCGAAATTTATGGCGACTTGGGTCGTAGACGTCTTTTGGAATTGTTCTCCAAAACACGTTGCCAGTGGGTTCATCATACCAAACTTCAGACAACCCGAACGTTAGAATGAAGACCTCGGTTTCATCGAAGATACGGCGTGTTTCAAGGCGCACCTCTTCATCATAACCGTATTCTTCCGCCTTGTAGCCGTGCCAGAGCGGTTGATCGAAAATCTTGTTTTCCCATGCCCATTCAAACTGCTGACGAATGACAAAAGAATTCACCATGCCTTCGCCCATCGTCACAACATAGGCACGCGTTGCGTCGTCAGATTTGTTCAGAACACGAAAGTTGCGGCGGCTCAGCCAGTTCGAAATATTCGATGCAAAGCAGGATCCGAACGCAGTTATCTGCGTTCCTTTGTTGATGATCGGTCTCTCGGGCAACCATCCCTTCAAGACGAATTGTTCCGGCCCGTCCAGAGACATGATCCGATCAAGCTTAGGATTGAAATTCGTATGCTCGCCGCGGAACCAAGTGCGGTATTCCGGCCCGTCTTTCGAGGTCGTCTGAAACTTTACGTCAATGGCATCGGCGATCTCGCCGTCCGCTTGGGCCATTCTGCTCTCCTTCCCGGTGCCATTCCGGGTTTTGAGACAGCGTGCCGCAATCCGCAAACCGGGTCAACGTATAGGAGCGTAACGAGTCCAGGGTTAAGCATGTCGCACAAGATCCGTATTGGAACGGGAGCTAAACGCCCAAACGGTCTTCTGGCGTGGCAACCGGACAGGCAGAAATGTCCGAACACTCCCGGGACCATTTCAAAAATATTCGATGAATCAGTTTTGCGTCAGCAACGCGATCGGCGCTTTTTCATCTTTCACATAGTCAAGCGGAGCCTTATCGGTCGCGGTCGTCTCGCGCTTGAATTCGTACACCATTTCGCCCGCTTCTTCTTCGGATGCTACGATCAGGCATTGCGAAATGTGTCGGCTGCCATCGTAAACATCTACTAGTCCACGAAGATGCGGCGCATCGTCGACATCAAGCGCAAAACCGTCGTCCCAATAGCGCAAAATCGTGAAGGCATGATCGCCCACATGCACCCGCAAACGGCTTTTCTTTTTGATGTTTCGTTTCCGTGCAAGCTCCAGCCCGTCACGCACATCTTTGGGTAAAAATTCAGACATCTTACCACCCCCCGGCTTATTACCATGGCGGGATTCTGAAACGGGTCAAGTCACTGGTTAAGAGCAGAGGAATAAATATTGCATACTTGGCATCAGTTTCGCCGAAACGGCGTGCTTGTATCAAATTTCGCAACAATCATTGTGTTTGCGCACAGACATCGTGCGCAATCAGATGTGGCCAAGCCAACGATTGGACGCATATGTGAGCTCAAAGGAGTTCTGACATGGGACAATTGGTGGACGGCGTCTGGCATGACGTCTGGTACGACACAAAATCGACCGGCGGCAAATTCGTCCGTTCGACCGCGAAATTCAGGAATTGGATCACTGCAGATGGCTCTGCGGGTCCATCTGGCGATAGCGGCTTCAAAGCTGAACCAAATCGTTACCACCTGTACGTCTCATACGCCTGTCCCTGGGCTCATCGCACCCTGATCTTCCGTCAGCTTAAAGGCTTGGAAGATTTGATTTCGGTTTCGGTCGTCCACCCAGACATGCTTTCCGACGGTTGGACCTTCGAAGCTGACTATCCAGGCGCAACAGGAGACACACTCTACGGACTTAAATTCGCCAGAGATGTATATGTGAAGGCGGACTCGGCGATATCGGGACGCGTAACGGTTCCGATACTCTGGGATAAGCAAAACGAAACGATCGTTTCGAATGAAAGCTCAGAAATCATCCGCATGTTCAACTCGGCGTTCAATGGGCTGACCGGCAACGAGGACGACTATTGGCCGACGGAAATGCGCGACGACATCGAAGCGGTCAACGGCCGCATATATGATACCGTCAACAATGGCGTCTACCGGTCTGGGTTTGCCACAAGCCAAAGCGCCTATGATGAAGCGGTCGGTGAATTGTTTGAAAGCCTAGAATGGTTAGAGGACCGCCTGGGCCAAAACCGATATTTGATGGGCGACCGGATCACCGAAGCCGATTGGAGATTGGTAACCACCCTTTACCGGTTTGATCCGGTGTATCACTTGCACTTCAAGTGCAATCGAAAGCGGCTGATCGACTATCCGAACTTGTGGGGGTTCACGCGGGAACTTTATCAATGGGTTACGCCGTCAGGCGGTCGGATTGCCGACACTGTGAACTTTGACCACATCGTGCGGCACTATCACTACAGCCACAATTCGATAAACCCGCACCGAATTGTGCCGATCAATCCAGTTCTTGATTGGGAAGCCCCACACGGTCGCGGTTAAACCGCTCGCCCATGATACTCAACAATAGCCGCCAGGTCGTTTGGCGGCGTTTTCTCCTGAACAATGGCCGCTGCGTTTGGGATATGTTTAAAGATCGAACCGTCCGAAAAGAATGTCGTGTTGGTTACGAAAACGACCTTCGCATCAGGACGACGGTAGCTGGCATAGTCCGCTACTGCGAACGCGCTACCTCCATCAAGCGTAAGATCGAGAACGATCACGTCGACCGTCCGGAGCCGCAGATAAGCAACGGCTGCTTGTTGCGAATGAACAATCGTCACGGGATGGCCAAGACGCTCAAGGTGTCGGGCCCAAATCCGCGATAATTCTTTCTGACTTGCTACAATTAACACCACCATTAGTCCTCCAGCGGCGGGAGACCGCGCGAGGTTCTCTCCCTCTTTTCAACACTGTTCTGCCGAAAGTCTTAACGATCAGTTAATGGCTTGGGCGCAAATACACCGGTTGGCAATTTTTGGCTGTCCTCTTCTTGCGACATCATCAACTGGTGCTACGGTCGCTGCAATTCGTTGCGGAGGATACACATGCGTCGTGGGTTTTTAGCGGTCGGGCTTAGCGTATCGATGTTGGTTGGCGGTGGTCCGCTCGCAGCATGTGGCGGGAATTTCGGACAATTCGTCAGTGACATGAAAGCCGAGGCGGTTCGCAAAGGTCATAGCAAGTCCGCTACAGACGCTTTTTTCTCGGGCGTCCGCCAGGATCCAAAAGTGATTAAGGCGGATCGCGCACAAGGTATTTTCCAGCGTCCGTTTCTGGATTTTTCCCAGCGGTTGATCTCGTCAAACCGTATTCAAAACGGTCAGCGGAATGCCAAGAAGTGGGACAGCGTCTTTGATCGCGTCGAACGGGATCATGGAGTTTCCCGCGGCGTACTTCTTGCGTTTTGGGCCTTCGAAACCGACTTCGGCGCCGTTCAAGGAGACTTCAATACCGTGAACGCGCTGGTCACCCTGGCCCACGATTGCCGCCGTCCCGAACTCTTCCGGCCTCAGGTCTTTGCTGCGCTTGAGCTTTTTGAGCGCGGTGATCTGAACCCTCGCACCACCACCGGTGCATGGGCCGGTGAAATCGGCATGGTTCAGATGTTGCCGGAGGACATAATCACCAACGGCATTGACGGCGACGGTGATGGCAAAGTTAACCTCAAAACCTCGCCACCGGATGCGCTGTTGTCCGGCGCTAATATGTTGAAGTCATTGGGGTGGCGACGGGGCGAGCCGTGGCTGCAAGAAATAATTCTGCCTGATAATTTTGATTGGACGCAAACGGGCCTGCATACGAAGCGAAAAGCATCGGATTGGGTGCGGATGGGCGCGAAGCCGCGCTCTGGCCAATTGATGGGAGCGTCGCTTCCATCCTCTGTACTCTTGCCGCAGGGTCGTAAAGGTCCTGCGTTCTTAGCCTATCCTAACTTCGATGTGTTCTTCGAATGGAACCAGAGCTTTGTCTATGTGACGACGGCAGCTTATTTCGCCACACGGCTTGAAGGGGCGCAGTCCTACAGAGCTGGATCACCCGATACGGGGCTTGATCGCAACCAAATGAAGCAACTTCAGCAGAAGCTTTCGGCCAGAGGTCATGATGTTGGAGGAGTGGACGGAATCCTCGGCGCAAAGACGCGTAACGCCGTTCAACAAGAACAAGAAAGGCTGGGTCTGCCCGCTGACGCGTGGCCAACCCCACGTTTGCTAAACGCGCTTTGAAGCGCTTTAGACGGTCAACAGACCGCCACGGACCATTTTGAGCCAGGCTTGCACGACGGAGAGTATTTCGTCGGGTCTGCGCCAGTATTTGCGACGCTCACCAATGCAAGCACAATCAGCCCAGCGAACAAAAGATCGCTCATGGCTATTGCCCCCAGTACTAATTACTTTTCCCGCCCAGCCGGGAAACATGGCAAAATTATGTCACGCTCTTCGAAGGGTTCAAGACGAGTCCGCATCGTCAACAGTTATGTTCCGAACTGGAAACCGAGTGCCGTCATCAATGATGAGGATGATCCTGCCCTCATTCTTGACGAAAATATCGCAACGGGCAGATCCATTGTCGAAATCAACGCAGACTTTGCTGTCCTGTTGAAATCTGTACTTTCCTGACCAGACCGGCCCGTCGTCGGTATAGGTGTATCCATACGTGCCATCGGCCGAGTACGTGGATTTCGAGCCATCATAGAATTCGATGACGTTGCCCTGCAGTAAATCGGAAAGTTCAGATTCGTTGAAGGTTGCGTCGGATGAACGCAGGCCCTCTTGAGCTACAGCCATGCTGGCCAGAACGGCAAATAATGCGGAATAGGTTCTCATCATGACACTGGCTTGCCGCAAACCCGCGCATAGCGCCAATCACATTGATGTTGATCTATTCAGCCGCCAAAGCGATTTCGCGCCGACCAACATCTGCGATGTCCGCGACGATGTCCGACATGAGCCGGGTGAACGCAGCGAAATTTCCGTTGGGCCGAATGCGCTGTTCGTTCATATAGAGCGCACGATCAATCTCAATCTGAACAACATGCTTGTCTTGGGCTGGGCGACCGTAATTCTGCGTCACGAAAGCGCCAGCAAAGGGCGCATTGCGGGCAACACGCAATCCGGCGTCGACGAACGCGGCCTCAACACGATCAACGATGTCGGCACCTGCCGCAGCGCCAAAACGATCGCCCAAGACAATATCAGGCCGACCGGCCTTCTTGTTCGAGAGCGTCTCAATCGCTTCATGCGGCATCGAATGACAGTCGATCAGAAGAGCCTCGCCAAACATGGTTTGGCTGTCTTCCATCAATTGAGAAATCGCGTCATGCCATGGAACCCAAACATCGCGAATGCGAGGTTCGGCTTCTTTCATTTAAAGTTTT
>JAPPOI010000166.1:14928-32668 GCA_028818055.1 Boseongicola sp. | reverse complement strand
GTCCCGTAGCATGTAGATCAGATCGTCCGGTCCCTTGTCGGCCAATGCGCCAACAGCGTAGTGGAATGCCCGGCCCAACATCACGAAATCGGCGCCCAAAGCCAGCGCACGCATGATATCGACGCCACCGGTGATCCCACTGTCGTAAATGATGGACGCATCGGGCAACGCTTCGCGGATGCGCGGCAATGCATCCAAACAGGCTGGCCCGCCGTCAAACTGACGGCCGGTGTGATTGGTAATCCAAAGCGCATCGACGCCGGCGTCTATCAGGCGTTTTCCGTCGTCAGGTTTCTGCACGCCTTTTACCAAGAATGGTCCGTCCCACTCAGCGCGCAACTCATCAATGTCAGACCATTCCGGTTGCCCGCGAATGACGTGTCCTGCATGTGCCGTCGATGTGAACTTTTGCGATTTGTCGACGTAGTCTTCGGGAAGCTTCAGGCTTGGTATGCCCTCGCGCAATGTGCCAAGTGTCCAGGCCGGATGCAAAATCATCGACCAGATCATCGCCAGATTGACCTTTGGCGGAATGGTCAGATTGGCGCGACGTTGACGTTCCCGGCGACTATCGACCGGCACATCGACGGTAAGCACCAAGTGCGTGAAGCCAGCTTCCTTTGCGCGTCGCAAAATATCTGACCGGATGGCCTTGTCGTGCGGCATGTACAGCTGAAACCAGCCCTGATCCCCGATGTGTGGCGTTAACTTCTCGGGAACGACGGTCGCGACCGAACTCATGCCATACGGAATACCCGCCTTCGCACAGCTTGATGCGATGATCTTTTCGGCGCGCGGCCACATGATGCCTGACATGCCGACCGGTGCGCAGCCGAAAGGCAAGGGATATGTCTTGCCTAGAAATTCTGTTGAAAGGTCCGGTTCAAACACGCCTTCCAAGATTGAAGGCATAAAATAGACCGATCGCAGGGCTTCCATATTGCGGCGGTGCTGGTCTTCAAGCCCGGTGGCACTATCCAAATACTCAAAGACGAAATGTGGAACGCGCCGCCGCGCTCCGGCGCGCAAATCCGACACAGCCGGGTATTTTATATCAAGGTCCATGTGCCCGTTTTCACTGAATTTCACCGGGAAGGAAAGGTCATTTCTCATCGGTGGATTTTGGCGCCCAGCAGGTGGGTACAACTGCCCGTCAGCAGTCCACCGGCGACTCGTGATCTGCGCAACGAAAATGCTGTTTCAGCCTGAAGAACAGATGGCGAACACCCCTTTAACTCTGACGGTAATCCGGTTAACGTCACTCATCATGAGCAGTGCCTACGACAGCGATGAATTTCCGGACCGGATGCCTTTATCACAGCAGGCATTGGCGGCCCGTCCTGCGCCTTATCTCGATGAATTGAACGAGGCGCAGAGGCAAGCTGTTGAGGCGCTGGAAGGGCCGGTCTTGATGCTGGCCGGCGCGGGCACGGGTAAGACCAAGGCTCTGACAACCCGGATTGCCCACTTGCTTGCTACGGGCAAAGCCCGACCGAACGAGATACTTGCCGTGACCTTTACCAATAAGGCTGCGCGCGAGATGAAAAATCGTGTCGCCAACCTTCTGGGTCAAACCGTCGAAGGCATGCCTTGGCTTGGCACATTTCACGCGATTTGCGTGAAACTTTTGCGGCGTCATGCAGAGCTTGTTGGTTTAAAGTCGAATTTTACGATCCTTGATACCGACGATCAGACACGGTTGCTTAAGCAACTGGTCGTCGCAGCCAACATTGATGAAAAGCGCTGGCCCGCAAGACAACTCACTCACATCATTGATGGCTGGAAGAACAGGGCTTGGACACCCGACAAAGTCCCGACAGCAGAGGCGGGCGCATTCAATCACCGTGGCGTTGACCTGTACGCCGAATACCAGGAACGGCTGAAAACCCTGAACGCGGTGGATTTTGGCGATCTCTTGTTGCACGTCGTGACAATTTTTCAGACGCACGAAGACGTTCTGGCGCAGTATCAACGTTGGTTTCGATATATCCTTGTGGACGAGTATCAGGACACCAATGTCGCGCAGTACCTTTGGCTTCGGCTTTTGGCACAGGGGCACAAGAACATCTGCTGTGTCGGTGATGACGACCAATCGATCTATGGGTGGCGCGGTGCCGAGGTGGGCAATATCCTGCGGTTTGAAAAGGATTTTCCCGGTGCGGTGGTTGTCCGCCTTGAACAGAATTACCGCTCGACGCCTCACATTTTGGCTGCAGCCAGCGGCGTGATCGCCGCCAACCAGGGTCGATTGGGAAAGACGCTGTTCACCGATTTGGATGATGGCGAGAAAGTCCGATTGATCGGTCACTGGGACGGCGACGAAGAAGCGCGTTGGATTGGCGAAGAAATCGAAGCCATGCAGAGCGGCACGCGTGGCCTCAGACCCTTCGGTTTGGATGATGTCGCCATTCTGGTTCGCGCCTCACACCAGATGCGCGCTTTTGAGGATCGATTTCTGACTATCGGGCTTCCGTACCGCGTCATCGGCGGGCCGCGGTTTTACGAACGCATGGAAATCCGTGATGCGATGGCGTACTTTCGTCTATCCGTCAGCTTGGATGACGACCTAGCGTTTGAGCGTATCGTCAACACACCCAAGCGCGGGCTAGGCGATAAAGCTCAGCAGAAAATCCAGGCTTCCGCGCGTGAA
This sequence comes from Boseongicola sp., assembly GCA_028818055.1. Classification (GTDB taxonomy): domain Bacteria; phylum Pseudomonadota; class Alphaproteobacteria; order Rhodobacterales; family Rhodobacteraceae; genus JAPPOI01. The sequence continues at coordinate 30,018 of JAPPOI010000166.1, read as the reverse complement.
AATGGCGTTTCTCTTGTCGAAGGAGCACGGCTTTTGCTTTCGGCGAAGGGCCTGACCGGCAAGGGCGCGGCCGAGCTTGGTCGGTTGGTGGAAGGGTTAGACCGCTGGCACGGGCTCGTACGGGCAGGCGAAAACCATATCGAACTGGCCGAACAAGTTCTGGAAGAATCGGGCTACACCGAACATTGGCAAAACGACAAAACACCCGAAGCTCCAGGCCGTTTGGAGAACCTCAAAGAACTGGTCAAAGCACTGGAATCATTTGAAAATCTTCAAGGATTTCTTGAACACGTCAGTCTGATCATGGACAACGAAAGTGAGGACGGCGAAGAAAAAGTATCCATCATGACGCTTCACGCCGCCAAAGGTCTCGAGTTTCCCGCGGTCTTTCTGCCAGGCTGGGAAGACGGGCTGTTCCCATCGCAGCGGTCGATGGATGAGAATGGTGTGAAGGGCCTCGAAGAAGAACGAAGGCTTGCCTATGTCGGCATCACGCGGGCAGAAGAGCTGGCAACGATCAGTTTCGCGGGAAATCGTCGTGTCTATGGTCAATGGCAAAGTCAGCTCCCGTCGCGCTTCATTGATGAACTTCCAGACGAGCATGTCGATGTCTTGACGCCGCCGGGTCTGTACGGCGGCGGTTTTGGCGCCGCGGCGCCGTCGATGGGCGACACAATTCAAAGTGATTTGGTTGACCGTGCGGCCAAAGCAGATGGCTACAACTCGCCCGGATGGAAGCGGCTTCAGGCCAGAAGCCAACATCGCCCTATGACGCAACCTTCCGAGGCGCGGAACATGGTGATCGATCTTGATGCTGTTTCAGCGTTCACAATCGGAGATCGTGTGTTCCACCAGAAGTTCGGATACGGCGCCATCACGGGCATCGAGGGCGATAAACTCGACATCGCTTTCGACAAAGCGGGCGACAAAAAAGTTGTCGCAAAGTTCATTACGCCCGCTGCGTCCGCGGGCGATGATGTGCCGTTCTAGCTCTAGCTCTTAATCAATCAGCCCAATTGCCCGACCGGAAAACCGGAACACGATCTCCGTTCTGGGTAATGCCGTCAATTTCGGTTTCCGGACCGCCAATCATCCAGTCCACGTGGATTAAACTGGCGTTTCCGCCCCGAGCGGCGACATCGTCGTCTGAAATGCCGTCCGCATCCCTGAGGCAATCCTTGTAGCATTGACCAAGAGCGATGTGACAAGCCGCGTGCTCGTCATAGAGCGTGTTGTAAAACAAGAGACCGCTTTCCGAGATTGGTGATGCGTGGGGAACCAGTGCAACTTCGCCAAGTCGCGAAGCCCCTTCGTCGGTATCCAAAAGCTTCTTGAATACATCTTCGCCACGCGAAGCCGAAGCCTTCACGATCTTGCCCTTCTCAAAGCGGACCTCAATGTCCTCGATCAACCTACCTTGGTGGCTCAATGGTTTTGATGCGCGCGCAACGCCCTCGACACGACCGGCGTGGGGCGTCGTGAAGACCTCTTCGGTTGGGATATTAGCGTTGCAGACGATGCCATTCTTGGCTTCAGCCGCGCCGCCTTGCCAGAGATGTCCCTCGGCCAGCCCAACAGTCAGGTCGGTGCCGTGGCCTTGAAAATGGAGGGCAGCGAAGTTTTGATCGTTCAGCCAATCGCGACGGCGGGCCAATTCGGCATTATGTTCTGACCAAGCGCCGACCGGATCGTCGCGGTCAACCCGGCTTGCGGCAAAGATGGCATTGGCAAGCCTCGCCTGTGCGGTATCGCCATCCAATTCTGGAAACATGAGTTGCGCCCAAGCGCGCCCAGGGTAGGACACGATGGACCAATTGATCGCGAAACTTGAGATTTTCTCAAGAGCGGGTTTGTAGGCGATCGACTGGGCCTTCATCGCGCGACCGACTTTCTCCGGGTCCATGTCAGAAAGAGCCATCGGGTTTTCGGAAGAAACATGCAAGCGCGCTGCGTTCGCCCCATAGGCATCGGCCATCGCCGAAAACAACCAATCGGGGGCGGTATCGAACGTCTCGTCGCGTCCATGCGAATATCGGGCGCGTGTAACCGCTTCATCCGACAGGATTGGGGTGACAACGCTTGCGCCCGCTTTATAAGCCGCTGTCGCAATACGACGGACCAATGGCAGCGTTTCAGCAGACCCGGTCAGGACCACTTGCTGTCCCGGTTGCACATTCAAACCAGTGCCGACAGCGACGTCGGCGAGTTTGTCCAGCAAAGTTACATCGAAGGGTAGGGCGTCGTCGTTCATTCAAGCCTCCTGCTTGAGTTCGAAATAGGCTTGAGTGGTGAAGGCGTAAAGGTCTGCATTCCGTTTAAAACGAAAAGCGCGCCCGAAACGGACGCGCCTTGCGTGAAAAGCGAAACTTTAAGTTAGGCCGCTGCAGCCTCTTGCTGTGCTGCGTTGCGACGTTCGCTTTCTTCGCGGCTGAGCGCGACCGATGTACGTACACCGTTGGCAACGAAGGCCATCAAACCTTCGACCACGCGTTCGTTCGGATCGATACCCGCACACGACAGCACTTCGCGGCCATCGCGTGAGCGAGCCCAGCGAGCGATCTGATCAGGTCCATTCCCGTATTTTTTGTCATCGGCAATGGCATCGTCGAGCGCCGCCAGCACCACAGCTGCAAATAATTTGCGCGCGCGGTTGCCCTGCTCGTGATTGAAAGCCGTGCCGTCTACAAAATCAGCCATCTAAGGTCCTTTGTTCTTGCTTTTTAAGTTCTTGTGGCGTTCGCCCCTTATGACCGGTTCTGAGCCGGTTTAGCTATTCTTTTTTGGAATGCCATCCATGCACAGGGCGCATAGCTCGATATCGATTGCCCAAGTTTTCGTTGTCTTGTCAGAAGCTTGTACGTGGAATATAGGGTCGGTCGATTGTTAATCAACAGGCGCGTAAGGTCCCAAAAATGCCAAAGATCAACGGAAACGAGATTCGTCCAGGCAATGTTCTGGAACATAACGACGGTCTTTGGGCCGCCGTAAAAGTTGATCACGTGAAGCCCGGGAAGGGCGGTGCATTTGCTCAGGTCGAGCTGAAGAACCTGCGAAATGGTTCGAAACTGAATGAGCGTTTCCGTTCTGCCGACAAGGTTGAACGTGTTCGCCTGGAACAAAAGGATCAGCAGTTTCTGTATGAATCTGACGGAATGCTGGTTTTTATGGACAGCGAAACCTTCGAACAGATCGAATTGCCTGCTGATATCCTTGGAGATCGTCGTCCGTTCTTGCAGGACGGCATGACAATCCAAATCGAGTACTACGAAAGCGAAGCCCTGAACGCCTCGTTGCCACAGAAGGTGGTTTGCAAGGTTGTTGAGACCGAGCCGGTGGTTAAAGGCCAAACGGCCGCGAATAGTTTCAAACCGGCAATTCTGGACAATGGCGTGAAAGTTATGGTGCCACCGTTCGTCGGACAAGACGAAGACATCATCGTCAATACAGAGACGATGGAATACTCGGAACGCGCCTAAAGATTTGCGGTGACGTCGGCGTCGCCGGCTTTCATTGGTCCTTTCGCACGGTCAAACCTTAAGTAGGCAATTCCCTTGCCGCCGGATTGTGTGAACAACGTTCCTGCGGGTTTGCCATCTTCCGTCAAAATATCGGTACCCGGCTGAGCCGACCCTTCAACACTGACCGTCACAAGCCCCTTCTTCAGCTCGGTCTTGTGCTTCATGCGAGCGGTCACTTCTTGACCGACATAGCAGCCCTTTTTGAAATCCACGCCGTTCAACCGTTCAAAGCCGGATTCAAGCGGATAGCTCTCGTTGGGCAATAACTCGACGCCACTTTCTGGAATGCATTCGATTACTCTGAGCGTTTCCAAATCAATCGCCTCGGCTTCTCGACCATCATAAGCGCGCCAACCAAGTGATACGTGTCTGGGATCAGCAAATGCGCCGCTCGGTGTGTCGCCAAGCCCAAGGACAGGAGAGATTGTCGTTTCAGCAATCGCGACATCGGCACGAAGCTTGTACATCGCAAGTCGCCGAATGAGATCTGGGGCAAGTGTGGCGGCCACATCCAGAAGAATGGCTTCACCATCCGGCTCCAGAAAAAAGTCAGCTAGATATTTGCCCTGGGGCGTCAGCAAGGCGGCATAGACCAAGCCGTCGTCCAACTTTGAAACATCGTTTGTGACGAGGTTTTGAAGAAAGTCCACGCGATCTTTGCCGGTGATCCGAAAGACTTTGCGCTGTTCCATACTGGTCTCCACCTATCGCTCGATCCTATATAGGCCGCATCACAGGGAACAACAGCCCATGCCAGCTCCGGTTGACGTAATCATTCCAACACTGAATGCCGCCGATGCATTGCCAGATTGTGCTGAGGCCCTTTTGCCGGGCGTGACCAGCGGACTGATTGGAAATCTGATCGTATCTGACGGCGGGTCCACCGATGGCACACAAAACATTGCAAAAGAATTGGGTGCGATAGTCATCGAAGGCAAGCCATCCCGGGGTGGGCAAATTCGACAAGGTGTCGAGCGATCTAATGCGCCTTGGGTGTTGATCGTCCATGCCGACACAGAGTTATCACCAACTTGGGTAGAAGCGGTTCAGCGACACCGCGAAAGTAATCCAAATCAAGCCGGTTTCTTTCGATTGGCCTTTTCAAGCTCTGGCATGGCTGCGGCGATCGTCGCCGGGGGCGCAAATCTCCGCTCGAACTGGCTGAAATTGCCCTATGGTGACCAAGGCCTCTTTGTGTCGCGATCTCTTCTGGACGACGTCGGAGGCGTTCCGGACGTTCCCTTGATGGAGGACGTGATGCTTGCAAAGGCATTGAAAGGCCGCATGCGAATGTTGGATGCAACGGCAACAACATCTGCCATGAAGTATGAACGGGATGGCTGGGTGCGGCGCGTGGTGCGAAACCTGACGACGCTGTTACGGTTCAAATTAGGAGTGTCACCCGACCAACTAGCTCAAACATACGATAGACGAAGTCAGTCTTCCGAAAACTGAAGCGCGTGAAGGCGAGCGTATAGGCCGCCTTTCGCCAAAAGCTCATCGTGAGTGCCTTGATCGACGACTTTACCGGCATCCATGACAATGATTTTGTCCGCGGCACGGATCGTGGACAGTCGGTGGGCGATAACTAACGTGGTCCGACCCTTGGCCAATTGGTCCAGGGCTGCCTGAACGCGTTTTTCGCTTTCGGCATCCAGCGCCGAAGTCGCTTCATCCAGAAGTAAGATTGGTGCATCTCGCACCAGCGCTCGTGCGATCGCCACACGCTGGCGTTGTCCGCCGGATAGGGCAGAGCCGCGAGGCCCCGCAGCGGTGTCCAGTCCATCTTTCAGTCGTTCGACCAACTCGCCTAAACTCGCGGCGGTGACAGCGTCTGCAATTTTGGACGGGTCCTCAACATTGGTATTGAGAACGATGTTGTCTCTGAGGCTCTCATCAAACATCGGAGCGTCCTGAGTGACCACCGAAAACAATGCCCTCAGATCGGGCAAAGCCATCTTGGTGACGTCCGTATTTCCAACAAGCACTTTACCGTCAGTCGCGTCCGTAAGTCGGGTGAGGGCGTTAAAGATCGTCGATTTTCCGGCACCCGAGGAACCGACAAGTGCCGTTGTCTCGCCGGCCTTTGCAACAAAACTGACGCCATCCAGAGCCGGCTCAGAACCGTACTTCAAAACGACATCTTCGAAAGTGATGTCACTTTCGGCAGGCGAACCAGTGATCATCTCGGGTTGTTCCGGGGATACGATCGTAGCTTCCTCGGTAAAGAGCGCCTGAACGCGCTCAAGACTTGCGCGCACCGTTTGCCACGCGCCAGTCACGTTTGCGATCCTGCGCACCGGCTCAAACAACAGCCCCATGGCGGTAAAGAACGACATGAATTCGCCGACGGTTTTGTCGCCGTCGATAATCTGGTTGCCGCCGTAAATCAGGACACCGGCAAATCCGGCCGCGGCAACAAGATCCGTCATAACCGGGATCCCGGCTCTCCCAACACGCGCTTTCATTTCCTGCACAAGGAAGCCGCGTGCGGTATCTGTAAACCTCGTCTGCTCTCGGATTTCGCTTGTGTTGAGTTTAATGGTCGCGATGCCGTGGAATATCTCGTCCAGCCGGGTTGAAAGCCGGGCTGCAGCTTCGCGCGCGGTTCGAGATCTGCGTCGTACGTAGCGTTGAAGTGAAAGAATAGGCCCTAACAACAGGGGCATCGCAGCAATTGCGATCAAGGTCCAAACGACGTCCACACTCAAGGCTACATAAAGAAGTGCGATAACGCTGACGATGTCGCGCCCAAGCGCCGACAGTACCGTTTGCCAAATGGCTTGCACCTGAAGCGTGTCACCGCGCACCCGTTCGATCAGTGTACCGGGTGGGTTCAATTGGAAGAACCTATTGTCGAGTGTCATTAGATGCTGGACGAGATCGCGTTGCATCATGGTGAGAATTCGAATGCCCGCTCCCTGCATGAGCACGCGGTGCACAAATGCCGAAATTGCCCGGACAATAAATATGCCTGCAATTGCAGCAGCCACCCAGCCAAGGGCAGCCCGATCACCAGCAATAAAAACATCATCGAACATGGGCTGAACGATGTAGCTGAGCGCGCCAAGCATCGAACCTTCAAGCACCATGAAGATTAGGGCAATTGCTACCGGGCCTTTCTCGGCAGAAAGGTATGCGTGCCAAAGCCACCGCGTCAGGGGTTGTTTGGCGTGCGTCACAGCAAGCGGAGAAGACTGATCGTGGGTCTGCTGCAAAGGAAGTGCCTGTTCAGTTATGTCTCTTTGCTATCGCCTTCGCGCAGGCCAGACAAGCAAGCGCAATTGACCTTGCCAATCCACAAGACTACCTGCTGCAAAACGTCGTTCTTATGGTGGTAAATATGAGCCTCTCCAATGGTCGCCATTATCTCGCAATTCCTGGCCCGTCGGTCATGCCCGATCGTGTGTTGCAGGCGATGCATACGGCCGCGCCAAACATCTATCATGGCGATTTGGTCGATATGGTGCCCGGTTTGTTGACCGATCTGAAGAAAGTTGCGCGAACAGATGCGCATGCCGCTATCTACATTTGTAATGGCCACGGCGTTTGGGAAGCGTCATTGGCGAACGTCGTTGGTCCCGGCGACAAGGTCTTGGTGCCGGTGACAGGTGCATTCGGCCACGGCTGGGCTGAAATGGCGCACAAGTTGGGTGCCGAACCGATCACGATCGACTTTGGGAAACGGAACGCAATTGATCCGACCCAAGTCGCCGAGGCCCTGCGCGCAGATGAAGCCCATGAAATTAAAGCAGTTTTAGCGGTTTTTGTTGATACGTCGACCAGCGTTCGGAACGATATTCAGGCGCTTCGGGTAGCATTAAACGAGGCGGACCATCCCGCGCTTCTTATGTCCGATTGCATTGCGTCCATGGGCTGCGATCGCTTTGAAATGGACGCTTGGGGGGTCGACGTCGCAATCACCGGCTCACAGAAGGGCTTGATGACCCCGCCAGGGCTGGGGTTCGTTTTCTTCAATGACAAAGCTGATCGGGTTCGTGGGCAAATGGAACGTGTCAGCGGATATTGGGATTGGCGGCCAAGGATCGATCCGGACATCTTCTATCAATACTTCTGTGGAACTGCGCCAACACATCACCTTTATGGACTGCGTGCAGCGCTCGATATGATCGGTGAGGAGGGGATCGAGAATATTTGGGCGCGCCATGAAGTGTTAGCAAACGCCATTTGGGCGGCCTTCGATGCATGGGGCGAGGGGCACGACCTTCAGCTCAACGTTGAAGACATAGATGCGCGCAGCCGAGCAGTCACCTCTGTAAGAGTTGGAACATCAAAGGCGACCGATCTGCGCCAGTGGTGCGAGGAAAAAGCCGGTGTAACACTGGGCATTGGCCTTGGCATGGCTGCCCCTGAAGCACCTGAATGGCATCACTTCTTTCGATTGGGTCATATGGGGCATGTGAATGCGCACATGGTGCTTGGTGCGCTGGCGTCTATTCAAGCTGGGATGAAAGCCGTTGGTCTGCCGCACAATTCTGGTGGTCTTGAAGCGGCAACTCAGGTCATTGCCAATAATGCAATCGGCTAACTTTTACGCCTACGCCAGCCGAACAGCATCAATCTGTCGGCCGACCAACTGACGACGCCCGCAACGATCAAGCCCCAAATGGCCCAAATCGCGAAAAGCGCCATGAAGATCAGCATGCCAAAAGACACAAGAAATGCGTTGGTGTAATTCTCAACCGGCGTTGGATAACTGGGCCGCTCGTCTCTCATGAAGCAAAACTAGCGCACAATATCTGATTTTTGCGAGTCACAACTGCGATGGGCGGCTATTTCGCGCAAAATTCAGCCAGTTGCCTCCTTCAACGCAATCGGCAAAAGCTGCTCGAAAAGATCAAGATCTTCATTGTGCCCGACGCTAATGCGGATGCAACGGTTTCCCGGTTCGGCAAACGGCATCCGAACAAAAAGTCCGCGGGCCACAAGTGCATCCAGGACGGACTTTGCAAACGCCGCGTCCTTGCCACAGTCGATCGTGACGAAATTCGTCGCAGACGGTAGTGCAAGAAGACCGTTCTGGCGCGCAATCTCGGCAATGCGTTTTCGACCCGCTGCTACGGTTTCACGAACGCTGCTGAGATATTCCTGGTCATCCAGCGCTGCGATTGCGCCGATTTGGGCTGCGCGATTCATACCGAAGTGATTGCGTACCTTTTCAAATGCCTTGATCGTGTCGCGGTGGCCAATTGCGTAGCCCACGCGAGCGCCTGCAAGGCCGTAACCCTTTGAAAACGTGCGCATTCGAATGACTTGCGGATTCGAGGTGTCGATTGGGGGCGAAGACCCATCCGGTGCAAATTCGATATATGCCTCGTCCAAAACCAACAGGCATTGATCCGGCAGCGCATCAATCAACTGTTGAACAACGGCAGCGTCGTGGACGCTTCCCATCGGGTTGTCTGGGTTAGCGAAATAAACCATCCGTGCACCCGTTTCATGCGCCTTGGCTGCAAGGCCCACCGCGTCCTCAAAATCGTTTTTGTAGGGAATTTTAACGAGTTGCGCGCCGTAACCGGCAACGTGGTAGTTGAAAGTCGGGTAGGCGCCGTCAGAAGTGACCACCGTGTCGCCAGGACCAGAGAACAGACGAACAGCGTAACCGAGTAGACCGTCAATGCCTTCTCCAACCACGACTTCATCGGATTGGACATTCAATTGTTTGGCGAGCGCTATGCGGAGGTCGTGGCTTTCAGGGTCGCCATACATCCACAATTCTTCGCTCGATTTCTCAATTGCTTGAATAACTTTCGGCGAAGGGCCGAATACGCTTTCGTTCGCTCCAAGACGGGCCTTGAACGGATGACCCATCGCACGTTCAGCCGCCTCGGGCCCGACGAACGGGACGGTTGCTGGAAGGCTTTCAGCCAAGGGCGTTAGAACAGGTTTTTTCATGGGCAACAGTGAAACCCGAAACCGCAGCATCGCGCAAGCTGTTGAAATTGCTAAGTTGAGCACATAGATGAGAATCATTCTCAACTAAGAGGCAATCATATGCCGAAGCTCAATCGACGCACTTTTTTAGCCAGTGCTGCAGCGGCAGGTGCAGTGCGCACGCTGCCATTAACACTTTCACGAGCACCCAGCCGACGTGTGCTGACCTTGGTGTATGACAAGTCGCTCGGAATGATGCGGGCCGTGGATCGGATAGTTCGATAGCCCGGTTTGTGTCTGGGTCACAAGAAACGCGAACGCATCGTGAAATCTCCATCTAACTTGATGATTTGAGCGCCAATGCTCCGTATTCCTTACCCGTCAACTTCGGTTTTTTTGCCGGGGTGACGGGTTCTTTACGAGTGCGAAACCCGCTTTTGGGGTTTGTTTTCAAACAATTTATTTGGAGCCAAGTTAATGTCACACCAAAAGAGTTTTGGAGCCACTGTTCTTGCCCCAAGATCAAAGTTTTACCAGGGTCCGTTTGGACGCATCTGCCCGGATTTGGAGCCTTGGGCGCCACCGGGTGATGAGGATGCTCAAGATGCGTTCTTCTTGGATTTTGCACGCGACAATATGGTCGAGAGGCCGGGTCAAGCACCCGGAGACCTTGCAGGTGATCCCGCGGCAATCACTGATCTGGAGAACGAATTCGGCTCAAACATTCCAGCCGGATATACCTACTTCGGTCAGTTCGTCGATCATGACATCACGTTGGATACGACGTCGCTTCAAGCCCGCCAAATTGATCCGGACAGAATACTTAATTTCCGCACCCCAAGATTGGATCTTGATTGTGTTTACGGTCGTGGCCCGGGGGATCAGCCATACCTTTATGAACACGACGCTGATGGTCTGACGGGTCGCATGCTGATCGGCAAGGTTGACGGTTTTAACCTTCGGGACCTCCCACGCAACGCGCAAGGCCGCGCTCTGATTGGCGACATGCGAAACGACGAAAATGCGATGGTCAGTCAACTTCAATTGGCGTTTCTTCTTGCCCACAACACATTGGTCGATCGGGCAGAAGCCGCTGGCGTAAGTGATCCATTCGCAGCCGCCCGCAAGACGCTGACGAGACTTTATCACTGGGTTCTGTGGCACGATTTTCTTAAGCGTATCACGGTGGATGAAGTCCACGGATGTGCGCTAAAACTGGAAGACCTTTGTGGTGGCCGGAAAGCCTGGGAACTAGGCCTTGATGACGTCTACAAATGGAAACACCAGCCGTTCATGCCGGTCGAGTTTTCAGGGGCAGCCTACCGGTTTGGCCATTCAATGGTCCGAAATGCCTATCGAACCAACTTCTTGCATCGCGGATTCACATTGGACGATGCGGCACCGATTTTCGACAATACCGGAGCAAACGATCCTGATGATCTTCGCGGGTTCCGACCTATGAAGGCGGCTAATGTGATCCAGTGGGATTGGTTCTTGCAGATGACGAGCTCGCAAGGCGACTTCCCGCAGATGGCGCGGAAGATCGATACCAAGCTGGCCAACGCATTGGTTCACCTGCACGAAGGTCCCGCAAATACGGCAGACAACGTGCTTGCCTTCCGCAACTTGAAGAGGGGCGTCAATCTAGGTTTGCCGTCTGGTCTGGATGTGGCGAAAAAGTATTGCCTGAATCCCATTTCGCTCGGCCCGGATGAGCCTCAGTCGCTTTGGTATTACGTGTTGAAGGAAGCTGAAAGCCTGCCAGGCGCGAACCGCGGCCAAATGTTGGGTCGTCTGGGTTCCACCATCATCTGCGCAGTATTTGCTGGCTTGCTCAAAGGCGATCCTTGTTCGTTCTTCAACACCGACCCGTGTTGGACGCCGGATGACGATCCGCTTCTTAGACCCGGTGACGACAATCAAGACAGCCCGTCGGACTCGCACGTGCCAAATGATGGGTGGGCTCTGGCCTCGATCATTAGAATTTCGGGATTGCCTGTCGATGGTGGGGACATCAACGCTCAATCTTGAACCATGGTTGGGGGCCACGCCCCCAACTCCCTGATCTTTCAATATCTGTCTTGCTTAGGTCAGTTCCGAAAGCCGCGCCAGCGCGGTTTCCAGGCGGTCGAGTTCTGCACGTTTTGAAGCCGCAAGCTCTTCGGTTTCGCGCACGACATCTTCGCCTGCGTTTTCGCGGAATTTCGGATTTTTCAGGCGACCTTCGAGACCACCTACGTCCTTCTGCAGTTTGCCAACCGATTTTTCGAGGCGTGCTTTTTCTGCTGCGGCGTCAATCAGACCTTCAAGCGGCAGGGCAAATGTGCCGCCATCGACCGCAACAGTGGCCGAGCCCTTGGGCGCTGCATCTGCAGTTTCGCGACCAGCGATACCGGCTTCACGATCGTTCAGGATCAGCGTTTCGTTCCGGGTCCACATCGCATCTTGCGCGGCATCAAGGCCAAGCTGAAGAAGCGTGACCTTTTCTTTCTTCGGAACGTTCATTTCCCCGCGGACCGAGCGTGTTTTCTCGATCAAATCGCGGACCCACCGCATCTCGTTCAGGGCTTCCTGGTCGATCAACTCTTCGCCGTAGGTTGGCCAATCGCCGTGGACGAGCATCTTTTCGCGCCCGTTTGAAAGCCCCCAAATCTCTTCGGTGATGAACGGCATGAAGGGGTGCAGCATCAACAGAAGCTGATCGAGCGCCCACGCCAGAACGCCGCGGGTTTCTTCAGCGGCATCAGTATCGAGAAGGGGTTTTGAGAACTCCAGATACCAATCGCAGAAAGTGTAGGTGAAGGCGTAAAGCCCGTTGGCGGCGTCATTGAATCGGAACGCTTTCAGGCTTTCATCCAGTTCCATCCGGGCGCGGGCGACTTCACCAACAATCCATTTGTTGGCTGTCGCGGTCAGCGGTTGCCCGGGTTCCCAACGGGCATGGCCGAAGACGCCGTTCATTTCCGTGAAGCGGCTGGCGTTCCAGAGCTTGGTGGTGAAGTTGCGATAGCCCTGGATGCGCTGCGTCGAAAGCTTCAGGTCGCGGCCCATGGCGGCCATCGACGTCAGTGTGAAACGCACGGCGTCGGCGCCGTATTCGTCAACCAGTTCCAGAGGGTCGAGGACGTTGCCGAGCGATTTCGACATCTTCTTGCCCTTCTCGTCGCGGACAAGGGCGTGGACGTAGACCGTGTCAAATGGGCGGTCTTTCACGGTCGCGTATTGCATCATCATCATGCGGGCGACCCAGAAGAAGATGATGTCAAACCCGGTTATAAGGACAGAGGTCGGGAAGTACTTCCGCAACTCCTCGGTGTCTTCGGGCCAGCCAAGGGTGCCGATTGGCCAAAGACCGGAGGAGAACCAGGTGTCGAGAACGTCGGGATCCCGCCAAACCGGATAAACCAGTTTCGTCGGGTCTTGGTCGACCGTATAGGTTGCAAGGCTTTCCGCAATCGCATCGATCGCTGCGGCCCGGTCCGCGACTTCAACAACGCTGGCGTGATGCAATGGCGTGGGCAAATCCGCCAAGACATCAGCAAATTGGGCGGTGACTTCGCTGAAATTAGACGCGGCGTGGTGTCGCTCTTCACCCTTCAAGAGAGATTGATCCGAAAGCAGACGCCTGACTTCCACTTGATCCAGCGCGCCGTCACCTTCGTCATCGCGGAAATCTGCGCCGGTCAAATCAAAGCCATACCAAACCGGAATTTGGTGACCCCACCAAAGCTGGCGCGAGATGCACCAGGGTTCGATGTTTTCGAGCCAGTTGAAGTAGACCTTCTTGTGCTGCTCAGGCAGGATCTCGGTGGTGCCATCGCGGACGGCGTCAAGCGCCGGGCCAACGATCTTGGCTGTGTCCACGAACCATTGGTCGGTGAGCATCGGTTCAATGACGACTTTCGAGCGGTCGCCAAAAGGCTGCATGATCTTTTTGGCTTCAACCAACGCGGCCGGTGCATCATCAGAAAGGATTTCACGGAGCTTTTTGTCGAGGTTGATGCGCTCATCGCTTGCCGTTGTCATTACGGCCAGGCCTTCTGACGTAATCTGTTCGACAACCTTTGTGCGTGCCTCGAAACGATCAAGCCCTCGGATATCATCTGGAACGAGATTGACTGCATCCGCCTCAACTTCACTGAGCGTGCGCTCGCCGCGGGCCACTGAAAGCGCAATTTCCGCAGCTTCAGCGTAGGGAACGCCGTCGTCGCGCATCGCACCCTTGGTGTCCATGAGGCGATACATCGGAATGTCACCGCGTTTGGCGACTTGGTAGTCGTTGAAGTCATGTGCGCCGGTGATCTTCACCGCACCCGAGCCGAAGTCGGGGTCAGGGTATTCATCCGTAATGATCGGGATCAGGCGCCGGTGTTCTTTCGGCCCAACGGGGATTTCGCAGAGTTTTCCAACAATTGGCGCGTAGCGTTCGTCTGACGGGTGGACCGCAACGGCGCCGTCTCCCAGCATCGTCTCGGGGCGGGTCGTGGCGATGGAGATATAGTCGCGGGTTTCGCGAAGCGTCTCGTTTCCGTCCTCGTCCTTCTCGACGTATTCATATGTTACGCCGTCCGCGAGCGGATACTTAAAGTGCCACATGTGGCCGTCAACTTCGATGTTCTCGACCTCGAGATCAGAAATCGCAGTTTCAAAATGCGGGTCCCAGTTAACGAGGCGCTTGCCGCGATAGATCAACCCGTCTTCGTACATTTTGACGAAAACCTTGATGACGGCGTCGTGGAAGTTGCCTTCCTCGCCTTCAGGCGCGTTCGGGGCACCCGACATGGTGAAGGCGTTGCGCGACCAGTCGCAGGAGGCGCCGAGGCGTTTCAACTGTTCGATGATGGTGCCGCCAGACTGTTGCTTCCATTCCCAGACCTTGGCGGTGAAAGCCTCACGGCCCATGTCGCGACGGCCGGGTTCGCCGGCTTCGGCGAGGTTGCGTTCGACAACCATTTGCGTGGCAATGCCCGCGTGGTCTTGCCCCGGTTGCCAAAGCGTGTCGTGGCCCTGCATCCGGTGCCAACGCGTCAGGATATCCTGCAGCGTGTTGTTGAAGGCATGGCCCATGTGAAGAACGCCTGTGACATTGGGTGGCGGAATCATGATCGAGAAGGTCTCGTCACTTGATGCATTCGCGCCGGCTTTGAACGCGCCGCTTGTCTCCCACGCCTCATAGATGCGGGCTTCGGCTTCTTTTGCGTTAAACGTTTTGTCCATTGTCACATGCCTTGTTGGATCGCGGTTCATTTAGCGGGCCTTGGCAGGAAGGGAAAGCCAGTCTGCCGGTTTCCGGGCAGAATTTGTCGGATCGGGGTGGACACGAGGAAAAACGCAGCTAACGTCGAGCGAAACCACCCTTCATCTGAGTGTTTTACATGGAAAAGTTCGGAAGCGCACAGCCGCATCGCCGTCGAGAAGACCAACGATTTATTACCGGCACAGGCCGATACGTAGCCGACACAGCGCCCAAGGGGTCACTGCACGCGGTGTTTGTGCGGTCTCAAGTAGGCCACGGTGTGCTCGAACCGGTCGATTTAAGCGATGCGCGCGAGATGCCGGGGGTGCGTTTGGCGCTTGCGGCTGCCGATCTCGCAGAAATGGGGATCACCGGCACAATTGGTGCAACGGTGCTTGAAGGTGGTGCCGACCCAAGGCGGCAACTTCTGGCCGAAGATCG
>JAPPOI010000166.1:0-14918 GCA_028818055.1 Boseongicola sp. | reverse complement strand
CTTTGTCGGCGAACCGATTGCTGTGATTGTCGCTGAGACGATGGCCGAGGCCAAGGACGCTGCTGAATCCATTTTTGCCGACATCGATGATTTGCCTGCGAAGGTGGACGTTGCTGCTGGCGGAGAGACACTTCATGCCGAAGCGCCGGACAATGTGGCTTTCGATTGGACACTGGGCGACGAAACGGCAACCGACGCAGTTTTCAAGTCGGCAGCCCATGTCGTGCGGACCACGATTGAAGACAACCGAGTGATGACGGCGTCGATGGAGCCAAGGGGCGCTTGGGCGCACTGGGATGGAGAGCGCATTCACCTTGAATTTGGTGGACAGGCCGTCTGGGGAACGCGTGATCAGTTGGCGCGTATCCTTAACCTCGACAAAGAGCAGGCCCATGTGACCATTCCGGACGTCGGAGGTGGTTTCGGCATGAAGGGCATGGATTATAACGAATATTTCGTTATTGCCGCAGCCTCGATGAAGCTCGGCGAGCCGGTTCTGTGGATGTCCGAGCGGACAGAAGCGATGCTGACCGACAATGGCGGGCGCGACCTTGTTTCAGTCAGCGAATTGGCCTTCGATGACGACTATCGGATGATTGGATACCGGATCGACACAGTGTGTAATCTCGGTGCCTACAACTCGGCTTACGCGCAGCCGATCCAAACCGAGCTGTTCGCGAAAGTTGCCAGCGGAGTTTATGACGTACAAAACGTCTTCCTGCGCTGCAAAGGCATCTTCACCAATACCGTTCACGTCGACGCCTATCGCGGTGCAGGTCGACCCGAAGCGATTTTCGCGTTGGAGCGGTCGATGGACAACGCCGCCCGCGAACTTGGCATCGATCCATGGGATCTGCGGCTGAAAAGTTTCATTGCACCTGGGAAATTCCCTTACAAAACGGCTCTGGCCGATACGTACGACGTAGGTGAATTTGCAAAAGTGCTGAAGCGGGTTGGCCAAGAAGCTGACAGAGCGGGATTTGCGGCCCGCAAAGCTGCCTCGGCGGCGAATGGCAAGCTTCGCGGCATGGGGCTTTGCTACTACATCGAGTCCATCCTCGGCGATCCAAACGAAACAACCACCTTTGAATTCGAGGACGACGGCACGGTTACGATATACGTTGGCACAGTGTCCAACGGTCAAGGCCACGAAACGGTCTTCACGAATTTCCTGTCGGATCACAGCGGAATTCCATCAGACAAGATCACGTTTGTTCAAGCCGACAGTGACCGCATCAAGCGCGGTGGAGGTACAGGCGGCTCACGGTCCGTGACAGTCCAGAACACCGCGACTCTGAAAACCGTTGAAACCGCGGTTTCGCAGATGTCAGCTTATCTGTCCGAGAAGAACGATGGGGCCGATGTCGACTTCGACGATGAGGTCTTCCGCATCGCCGGGTCGAACGAAACGCCATCGATGCTGGATGTCGCAGAAATGGCGCGGGAAGATGGCCGGACCGATCTTCTTCGGTTTGAAGAGCGGATCAAGTTGGACAATCGGTCATTCCCCAACGGCGCACATGTGGCTGAGGTCGAGATTGACCCTGACACCGGGATTGTGACGTTGGAAAAGTACACCGTCACTGACGATTTTGGTAATATGATCAACCCCATGCTGGCCGAAGGTCAAGTGCACGGCGGCGTGGTGCAGGGTATTGGTCAAGCGTTGACCGAGCGTGTCGTCTATGACGATGATGGTCAACTTTTGACCGCGACTTTCATGGATTACGCAATGCCGCGTGCCTATGACGTTCCGATGATCGGCTTCACAACTGAACCGACGCCATCGCTATACAATCCCATGGGAATGAAGGGCTGCGGCGAAGCCGGGACAGTCGGTGCACTGGCTGCGATTAGCAACGCCGTCGTCGACGCTGTGGATGCGGTCGGCGCTCCGGATATTCAGATGCCGTTTACACCAGAACGCGTTTGGCGTGCTCTTAACGCCACAAAGATGGCCGCAGAATAGGTGTGAAATAATCTTCACACGCCTTTTCGTGGATTGTGTTCGGAGTATTACCTAACTGAGTCCTATGGGCTTTGTGGTCGTTCATATTGTGGGTGAAAGCGCATGCTGACGCGCGTGAAAGAGCTTCTGGGCTTTTTCCGGCGCACCGAGAAAAAGTCCCCGCACCGAAAGCGCGAGCCGACGGACCATGTCATCCTGGTCGACGGTACGATGTCCGTGCTCGATGATGGCGAAGAAACCAACGTTGGACTGATCTATAAGCTTCTGGCCGAAGGCGGCGAAGGGCGGCCGATCAACTATCTCTATGAAGCTGGTAACCAGTGGGAAGATTGGTCTTCGACATTGGACATCATCGAAGGTCGTGGAATTAATCGGCAAATCAAACGTGCCTATGGCTGGTTGGCATCCCGTTACGAGCCCGGCGACAGGATTTTTCTGATTGGGTTCTCGCGTGGCGCCTATGCTGTGCGTTCACTTGCAGGCGTCATCGACATGGTCGGTCTTTTGCAACGAGAGCATGCCACAGAGCGCATGATCCGCGATGCCTATCGTCATTACAAAGAAACACCGGACTCCGAAGCTTGTGCAGAGTTTCGCGCGGCATATTGCCGGGACGATACGCCAATTGAAGCGGTTGCGGTTTTCGACACGGTCAAGGCGCTTGGGTTCCGGGCCCCATTCGTATGGAAGTGGGAGGAGGTCAAGCACGCCTTCCACAACCACCATCTCGGCCCGTCTATTCAGCACGGATTTCACGCCCTTGCATTGGACGAGACGCGCGCGGCCTACAAACCCGTCTTGTGGGAAACTGACCCGGAGTGGAACGGTCACGTTGAGCAGGTTTGGTTCAGGGGTAGCCACGGGGATGTCGGTGGCCAGTTGAACGGATACAACGTTGCACGTCCGCTTTCGAATATCGCGCTGTGTTGGATGCTAACAAAGCTTGAGCGGTGCGAATTGGCGTTGCCAAAAGATTGGCGGTCGCGCTTTCCAACGGACGCTGACGCGCCCTCGGTTGGTTCGTGGCGTGGATGGGCCCGGTTCTTTCTTGCGCGCGAGGAACGCGTTATTGGCGCCGATGCCTCAGAAAAGCTGCATCCGTTGTCCGAAGGACGGTCGAAACGCGGCAATGGATTGCCGGTCGCCGATCTGATGGACGGTCAGGTACCTCATACAGCCTGAAGACAGGGAGATGCGTTTCAGGCTACTTTTCCAAGCTCGATTTCGGGATCCAGACCAAGCGCGTGGACGACATTGCGCGTTAGCCCTGGTTTATTGAGCGTGTAAAAGTGAAGGTGCTCGACCCCACCATCCATCAGATCGCTGCACAGTTCCGTGCAGACGGCGGTGGCCAGTAACTCGGTACGGCCATCGCGTTCGGCGGTTTCAAAGGCGTTTACTATTTCGTTTGGGATGTGCGCGCCGCAGCGTTTTGTGAACCGCTTTACACCGGACCAGCTTTCAATTGGCAGGATGCCGGGAATGATCTCGGCTGTGATACCAGCGTCGGCGCAACGGTCGCGGAACCGGAAAAAAGTGTCGACGTCGAAAAAGAACTGTGTGATCGCGCGATGTGCGCCCGCATCGATCTTGCGCTTGAGCCAATCTACGTCAGCGGTGTCTGATGTCGCCTCTGGGTGAGGTTCAGGGTAAGCGCCAACCGTTATGTCGAACTGTCCGGTTTCTGCCAAAGCAGAGATCAGTTCCGGGGCGTTCTGGAACCCGTCTGGGTGCGGCGTGAAGGTTTTAGAACCATCGGACGGATCACCACGCAGGGCAACGATGTGTTTGACCCCGGCGTCGGCATACCGTTGGGCAACCTGAAGTGTCTCTTCTCGTGTAGCGTCGACACAGGTCAGATGTGCCGCCACATCAAGCCCGGCGTGCTTCACCAGCGCTTCGACCGCTTCGTGCGTGATGGCTCGCGTTGTTCCTCCTGCCCCATACGTGACAGAGACGAAACTAGGGTCGAGATGTGTTAGTTCGCGCACCGTATCGTGCAGGCGAAACGACGCCTCAATGGACTTGGGCGGAAAGAACTCAAAAGAAATCGTTGTGTCAGGCATAGGGGACTCCGGTGTTAGAGGGCTTGTCTCACGGCACTAGATGTGAGACAAATTCATAATTCTCAATTAGATTATGAAAACTGCTCAAAATGCATATCGAGTTCCGGCATCTTCGCACGATTAAGGCCATTCATCAGGCCGGTGGCTTGGCGCGTGCGGCTGACATTTTGAACATCACACAATCGGCTTTAAGCCATCAGGTGAAAGGTCTTGAAGATCAGGTTGGTGTTGAGCTTTTCGTGCGTAGATCAAAGCCATTGAAGCTTTCTTCGGCTGGGCAAAGATTGTTAAAACTTGCCGATAAGATCCTGCCAGAACTGGAAAATCTGGAAGAAGACTTTAGAAACCTCCGGTCTGGGAAGACGGGTCGCCTGCACATTGCGATCGAATGCCATGCCTGCTTTGAGTGGCTGTTTCCAGTACTAGAAGAATTCCGCAAAGCTTGGCCAGACGTGGATGTCGACATCCGCCCTGGGCTCGCTTTTGACGCCATGCCCGCCCTGAAACGTGAAGAGGTCGACCTTGTCGTGTCGTCGGATCCTGAAGACCTGGATAACGTCGATTTCACGCCGCTTTTTGACTATGAACCGGTTTTCGTCGCCTCGTCACAGCACCCGCTGGCGCAGAAGGACTACGTGGAGGCCGACGATTTCCGTGACGAACTGCTGATCACATATCCAGGGGCGCTGGCACGTCTTGATGTTTTTACGGAGCTTCTGACCCCCGCCAAAGTCGAGCCACGTGCGGTGCGACAGGTAGAGCTGACATCAGTTATTTTGCTTCTGGTGGCCTCGAACCGCGGTGTCGCTGTGCTTCCCGATTGGGTTGTGCGCGAGGTCAAATATCACTCGGACTATGTCACCCGGAAGGTCACGAAAGACGGTCTTACAAAGAGATTGTACGCAGCTACCCGGGATGACGACACCGGAAAGCCGTTCATGGCGCATTTGCTTCAACTGGCCCGAAAAATTCCCGTGCGTTTACAGCGCGCGTAATTGGTTAACCGTGGAGCACTTGGAAACCATTTGTTTCCAGGCGTTTGCGAGCTTTACCAGTCGATACTCAACATTCTATTCTTGACCATGGGTAAAGGGTTTTGGGGGTTGTTATGCCACGGCGTAATTCTGAGACGTTGGAAAAACTGCACGATGCAGCATGGGAGATTGTTCGCGAGAACGGTCCCGATAAATTGACATTTGACGCGGTCGCGTCTCGCGTGGGTGTCACAAAGCAAGCAGTAATTTACTGGTTTCCAAACAAAGCCCGGTTGATTGAAGCGTTGGTGCGGCCGGCGTTGGAAGCTGAAGCAACCGCCGGGAGAGAAGCTCTTTCGCGACGGGGAACGACAACAGCCGCAATTCGTCGGTTCGTTGATGCCTTGGCGGCATTCCATATGTCTGATCTGGATCGGTTCCGGCTGATGTATGTGACACCTCAGATCGGCCACCGACAAGGACGTGAGGGATCGGTTCTGACGACCTTGGGGCGCATTCATCCGTCCACGACTGAAATGTACGACACTTTGGCGGCGCGGCTGGTGGACGACGGCCGATTTGCTCGCATCGTGGATGCGCGCCGCGCCGCAGTGACAATTCACACTTCGCTACTGGGCCTGCTGCTTCGGATGGCCATGGCCGACACATTGAATGCGCCACTCAGACACCGAGACGATGCTTTGGTTGAGGCGTTGATCGACGTGATCGCACCGAAGGCGGCTTGAGTTTTCTCTCGACACCAACCGCGCGTCGCTTAGACTTGGGAAAAACCAAGGGCACAGGCAATGCAGCACATTCGGGTGGAGAGCGGCGAAGGATTCCGACATCTTTCGGAGCTGGCTGAGCGATACGGGTCGGACAAAGGCCCATCAAAACACCGATACACCGAACTGTACCAGATGCTATTCCAACCTTATCGGAACCGGCAAATTCACTTCATGGAAATGGGTCTTTTGGTGGGTGGTCCTGAGCATGGCGAGGATGTGGACCGCGAAACACGAGATCTACCATCCATTCGGATGTGGCTGGAGTTCTTCTCCGAAGCACGGATCACGGGTCTGGATGTTTCTGATTTCAGCTGGTTCGAGCACGACCGGTTCAATTTCGTCCGGTGCGACATGGACGAACGCGCAAATATCCGGGATGCAGCCGATCAGGTCGGACCGGTCGACATTGTGATCGACGACGCCAGCCATGCGTCGCACCATCAGCAATATGCGTTTCTTGAGTTGTTCCCAAAGGTCACTAGCGGCGGATTATACATCATCGAGGACCTGCGTTGGCAGCCACAACCTTATGAAAAAGAAGGTATAACCAAAACCGCAGATCTGTTCAGTGGTTTTTCGGCCCGAAGGCAATTCGACCACGTTGATCCAGTGATGCAGGCCGCATTCAACGGTCTGGCGCCAATGATATCGGGATGTTTCGTCTTTCAGGCACATTTCACAAAAACACGCCGTGATCAGGTCGCGGTTATTCACAAACTTTAACCGAACCTCGGGGGAACAATGGCACGCATTGGCGTCACTGGCATGGGAACAATGGGCGCTGCTTTAGCGCTGAACATGGCGGACAATGGATTTCAGGTCGCCATCCACAATCGAAGCCCAGAAAGAACTCATGAGGTCGTTGCGGAGGCCGGTGGGCTGTCAGGCAACCTGACACCCTGTGACACCAATGAAGATTTTGTGGCGGCACTCGACAGCCCACGTGCGGTGGTGATTATGGTTCCGGCTGGCGGACCGGTTGATCAAGTCATCGCAGGTCTGGAGCCGCTCTTGGATCCAGGTGATCTGATCATCGATGCGGGCAATGCCGATTTCAACGAGACGCGGCGACGGACGAAGGAGCTTGAGGCAAAAGGATTTAGGTTCCTTGGTGTTGGAGTATCTGGAGGTGAAGAGGGCGCGCGCATTGGTCCCTCGATCATGGTTGGCGGTTCTCAATCCGCCTATGCGCCGGTCAAGGACATCATCGAGGCTATCTCGGCCAAGTTCAAAGGTGACCCCTGTGCGGACTGGCTTGGACCCGACGGTGCAGGTCACTTCGTCAAGACAGTGCACAATGGCATTGAATATGCGGATATGCAGCTGATCGCTGAGGCATATGGTATTCTGCAATCGCAGGGGCGAACGACTGACGAAATGGCGGCGTTGTTCGGGAAGTGGAACCAAGGTGCGCTGCAGTCCTATCTGATTGAAATAACCGCGGAAGTTCTGGCGGCAATCGACCCCGAGAGCGGCAAGCCAGTGGTTGATATCATCCTCGACAAAGCCGGCCAAAAAGGCACGGGTCGTTGGACGGTGATTGAAGCTCTGAAGCTGGGCCAATCGGCGACGACAGTTGAAGCGGCGGTTGCGGCCCGCTCGTGGTCGGCGGGGCTCGAAATGCGCGCCTCCGCCGAGGCGGCATTTGCAGATGTCGCATCGGTTGCAATGGCAAGTGAAGATGATCTTGAGCAGGCGCTTTTGGCTGCTAGGATCATTGGTTACAGTCAGGGACTTTCCCTGTTGTCTGCTGCGTCTGATGAATTTGAGTGGTCACTGGATCTGGCACGCGTAGCCGAGATCTGGCGCGCTGGATGCATCATTCGATCCGCGCTTCTGGATGATATATCAGCCTCAGTTCGCGCCGGACTGCCGCATGACCAATTGATCTTGGCGCCTGCCTTTGTCGAACGTCTGTCGAATTCTGTGGCTGCGTTGCGAAGAGTTGTTGGGGTTGCAATCCAAGCCGGTCAGCCGGTGCCCGCGATGGCGGCGGCGTTGTCGTACTTTGACACTCTTCGTCGCGCGCGTGGTACCGCCAACCTCATCCAGGCACAGCGCGATTTCTTTGGCCGCCACAGCTTCGAGCGGCTGGATCGGGATGGATCAGGTTTTCATGGTCCTTGGGCGGATTAAGCCGCCCAAGGAAGCAGCGGAATTATCCGCGCATCTTGTTGACGACGAAACCAACGATGACCTGTACGACCAGGCCAGAAACACCGCCGCCGACGAGACTGGTGGCCAAACCGGCAATATCCAAGCCGCCTGCTGCAGCGCCACCGGCGCCCATCAAGCCGCCGAGAAGCTGCCCGCCGCCGACACCACCGACGGCGCCTGCCAGCAGGTTTCCGAGGTTGCCCATGCTTGCGCCCTGAACGGCACGACCGCCGCCCATACCGCCGACGGCGCCGCCGACCAATTGTGCAATAAGTTGTTCCACGATGTATTTCCCTCAGTTGCGTTATCCCCGCACCGCTATCCATACATGCAAAGCCTGTAATTTCATCATATTTGACCGTTTTGCTTGAATTTTCGTCACGTCGATGACGCGAGACTGTCACACCTCTGAACGGCAACTTCATCCAATGACACCTGCTTCCGTGTGTTCTGATGTCGAAACAGGTTGATGCGATGCAGAATTCTGCGTAAACGGCGCCGTCATCGGAAAGGACGAATTATGCAAGGCAGCGCGAACCTCAATGTCATGATGTCTGCGGCGCGGCGCGCTGGGCGAAGCCTTGTAAAGGACTTCCGCGAAGTAGAAAACCTTCAGGTATCTTCGAAACGCGCGGGCGACTTCGTCAGCCGTGCTGACATTGCAGCTGAAAAGATCATTCAGGAAGCCTTGATGGAAGCGCGGCCCAGCTATGGTTGGGTCGGAGAGGAAAGCGACGCAATTGAGGGCAAAGACCCGACACGTCGTTGGATTGTCGATCCGCTGGATGGCACCACCAATTTTCTGCACGGACTTCCGCATTGGGCGGTTTCAATCGCTCTGGAGCACAAGGGCGAAATCGTGTCGGCGGTGATTTTCGACGCCGCAAAGGACGAGATGTTCGTCGCTGAGAAGGGCCAGGGCGCTTGGCTAAACGACACCCGTTTGCGGGTGTCAGACCGGCGCAAGATGATTGAGGCACTGTTTGCCACCGGCGTTCCGTTTGCCAACCGCGGTGAGCTTCCTTCCACGCTTCAAGACCTTGCGCGTTTGATGCCGACTTGCTCGGGCGTGCGTCGCTTCGGTGCGGCGGCTTTGGATTTGGCCTATGTCGCTGCTGGTCGCTATGACGGATACTGGGAGCGCGGCCTTAATGCGTGGGATATCGCAGCCGGCGTTTTGCTGGTCAGGGAAGCCGGAGGCTTGGTTGACGGCATCGACACCAACACCAATCCGCTGGAAACCGGACAGCTCATCGCGGCGGCCGAACCTATGTTTGACGCATTTGCGAAAGTGATCCGCGCGGGCTGAGACGCCTAACTCTTGCCACATTCCCGCGCAAAATAGGAATCATGCACGACAGAATTGGGCAGAAGGTAGGGGGCCTTCCGTTCGGGATCGTAACGGTTCTGATGGTGGTGATGTTGTGTCTGATGATGCTGCGCCCACTCGAAGCTGCCGAATCCCCGCTGGCTGAGGCTCTAGGCCCCGACGTTCAAACGACCGAACTTACCCTTTGATCCGTTTTTCGACACTTTTTGCGTAATTCTTACGCCAAATGTGCGATTCCGCTTGATTTTCTGCGACTGCAAAGTAATTAAATTACACGAAAAGTGTGTTTGACGTTACTTTATGTCGGAAAGAATCATGCTCGATAACCAGCCACGCGGCACAATCGTCATCGAAGATCTCGAGATCGGGATGATGCGCAGCCTCACTAAAGAGGTGACGGATGAAGATATTGAGCTTTTCGCGCAGGTTTCGACCGACAGAAACCCAGTGCACCTTGATGACGCCTATGCGATGGACACGATCTTCGAAGGCCGCATTGCCCATGGCATGCTGACCGCTGGTTTGATCTCGGCAGTTATTGGCGAACAATTGCCCGGGCACGGCACTGTTTACCTTGGCCAGACGCTCAAGTTTCTCGCACCGGTTCGTCCGGGAGACACTGTCACAGCGGAAGTCACAGTGTTGGATATCGACTATAGCCGCCGCCGCGTTTCATTGGGGACTGAATGCCTAGTGAAAGGCAAGCCGGTCTTGCGCGGCGAGGCGACCGTTCTGGCACCGTCTGCAAAGTTCGACTGAGACTTGCACGCACGGCCAATCGGCAGTACCCGCATGATCCATGCGCATTCATCGCGACATACGTTATCTTGACCCGGCCGACCGAGGCGCGACAGCTGCAATCGGTAACTTTGACGGCGTCCATTTGGGACACCAAGCTATCCTAAAAGTCGCTGCGTCGGCCGCCAAAGCGCCTTTTGGCGTCGTCACGTTTGAGCCGCACCCACGCGAGTATTTTTCCAAATCTGATGAACCATTTCGATTGATGAATGCCGACGCTAAGGCAAGCCGTCTGGCAAAACTCGGTGTCGATCATCTTTTTGAAGTGGCTTTCAAAGAGGCCTTGGCTGAACTGTCGCCGAAGGAATTCGCACAGCACATACTTGTCGATCGTCTCGGGTTGGCGCACGTCACCGTGGGATCAGATTTCCGATTTGGAAAAGACCGCGCCGGTGACGGCGACATGCTTAAGGCGCTTGGAGAAGATCTGGGTTTTGGCGTGACAGTGTCTGAGTTGATTGAGACCAACGGTATCGAGGTGTCGTCGACGCGCATTCGCCAAGCCTTGTCGGACGGACGCCCGGAAGACGCGGCCGCGATGTTGGGCCATTGGCACCGGATCGAAGGCGTGGTTGTTCGTGGCGACCAAAGAGGCCGTGAACTTGGATATCCAACAGCCAACATGATGATAACCGGACTGCATCGCCCCAAGTTTGGAGTGTATGCCGTAAAAGTCTCGGTCCTAAGTGGCGAGAATGTGGGTGATTATGACGGCGTAGCATCATTAGGTATTCGCCCTATGTTCGACGGTGATGTCCCGAACCTTGAAACCTATGTCTTTGATTTCAAGGGCGATCTATACGGAGCTCAGCTTTCGGTCGCCTTGGTTGGGTATTTGCGGCCAGAGGAAAAATTCGAAAGTCTTGACGAGCTTATCGCTCAGATGGATGCCGACAGCGCGCGGGCGCGCGAAATACTCGCGTGAGCGCCGTGACGCGCAATGCGATAGATCGAAATGGTCTTCGAGACCGTTACTGGGAACGGGTTCCGCTAAAAAACCTCACCAAGAAAGAATGGGAGGCGCTGTGTGACGGCTGCGGGAAGTGTTGC
The DNA here is from genome assembly GCA_028818055.1 of Boseongicola sp. Taxonomy (GTDB): domain Bacteria; phylum Pseudomonadota; class Alphaproteobacteria; order Rhodobacterales; family Rhodobacteraceae; genus JAPPOI01. The sequence continues at coordinate 3,786 of JAPPOI010000166.1, read as the reverse complement.
CTGAACAAGCTGGAAGACCCGGATACGCAAGAGGTTGCATTTACGCGCGTGGCTTGCCGGTTGTTGGACGATGAAACCTGCCAATGCGCCCAGTATGACATTCGAAAGCAGTTCGTCCCTGATTGCGTCGTCCTAACGCCAGAGAATATCTCGGAAATTGCCTATTGGATGCCCGCAACCTGTGCGTATCGCTTGGTGTATGAAGGCAAGCCTCTGTACGATTGGCACCCGCTTGAATCCGGTGATCCGGAAAGCGTTCATGACGCTGGCGCTTCGGTGAAGGGTTGGACGGTACCGGAATTCGAAGTGCCGGAAGACGAGTGGGAAGAGCATATTATCGAGGATCTGACATGAACTTTGCCTCAGATAACACGGGTGCCGTGCATCCGAAGGTCATGGAGATGCTCCAGAAGGCCAACGAAGGCTACGCGATGCCCTATGGCGCTGATGCTTGGACAGCGAAAGCCGAGGATATGGTGCGAGACGTTTTCGAAGCACCAGACGCGGCGGTCTTTTTGGTTTCAAACGGAACCGCCGCAAATTCTTTGTGTCTTGCCACCTATGCGAACCCTTGGGACACGGTCTTCTGTTCACGTTTCGCCCATGCGCATGTCGACGAATGCAACGCGCCCGAGTTTTTCGCAGGCGGGATCAAAATCACTACCGTTGGTGAAGCCGTGGATAAGTTTAGCGGAGACGATCTGGAGCAAGCCATTGCGCAGTGGGATCCGGACAATATCCAGAATCCAGCGCTCGGGCCGGTATCGATTACTCAGATCACGGAACGCGGGACGCTTTATTCAATCGATGAGATTCTGGCCATCACAAAGGTCGCGAAAGCCCATGGCCTGATGGTGCATATGGACGGGGCGAGGTTTGCAAATGCCTCAGTCGCGTTGAATTTTACTGCGGCCGAAATTACCTGGAAGAGCGGAGTTGGTGCGGTGTCGTTTGGCGGCACGAAGAACGGGCTCATGGGCGTCGAGGCGGCAATTCTGTTTGATGCCGAGAAAGCTCATGAGTTTGCAAGGCGGCGGAAGCGCGGGGCGCAACGGATGTCGAAGAATAGATACCTAGCAGCCCAGATGGTGGCATATCTGACCGATGATCTTTGGCGCGAGACTGCAGCCGCTGCAAATTCGGCGGCTGCGCAGTTGGTTAAGGGGTTGAATGCGATCGAAGGCGTGACCTTGCCTTTCAAACCAGAAGCCAACATGGTTTACGCATGGATGCCGCGCCGCATTCATGAACGGCTGAAAGACGCAGGCGCAATGTACTACATCGAAGCAGGTCAGTTGGTCGGCGACGATCCTGAGGAGCTTTTGCTGGCTCGTTTCGTGTGCGATTGGGCGGTCAAAGACGCTGAGATTGATAGATTTCTGGAAGTCGCCGCCAGTTAGGCCGGGACAGCTGGTTTGTCCAATTCCATAATCTTTTCATATGCTTGCCGGTAATGCTTGCGTCGAGTTTTGCCATCTTGCTCCAAGCTGACAACAACCGCTTCACCGGTCGCGCGCAGCGAGCCGTCGCACATGACCGCATAGTCCATCACGAAGCTTGAAGGTTTCAAAACAGTCGTTCGTGTCGCGACCACGTATTCTTCGTTCTGAAACATCGGGGCAAGAAAGTCGCAAGTAACACGCCGCACCACGAGCATTGGGTCGTCCTTGGTGTAGCTCGTGAAGCCATAGTCCTGGACATAAGAAACACGGATGGTTTCGAACCACTTCAAGAACACAACATTGTTTACGTGATCGAGTGCGTCCAACTCATAGAAGCGAACGCGATCACGATAGCCATACGCAAAGCCATCAAGGCCGTTGGCGGACAGTTCTTGTTTACTGAGCTGTGTAAGGAAACTGGTCATTCGATCTCAAATCGTTGGAGCGGGTAACGGGAATCGAACCCGTAACAAGAGCTTGGGAAGCTCGTGTGATACCTTTTCACCATACCCGCGGTTTTGGGCGAGATATCGGGCCGATGCACCCAAGGTCAAGAGAGCCTCTGGGCTGGTGAGACTGCCGAATTTCGAGATGTTCCCTGCCATCCTGCGAGTGATCATGCCCGTCGGCGTCTACGGCGCCGGCCACCATCCCCGTCGCTGTCTCCGGTGTTGAAGCTGACATCGGGAAGCTCCACCAGTGCATTCAAGTTCGGAAACGGGGCAGTCGCGTGTGGTATTGCGTTGGCGGCGACGAAATGTTCCTGAAAGCGCGGCTCGATCGCAGTTTCCACTTTATGAATTCGGTGAACTTCGGCTTCGATTTTTGAGCGTGCGGTGGTATCGCAGAGCGCAATCCGTGCGCCTGTGCCTGCGGCGTTACCAGCGGATGTCACCTTGTCGATGGCACAATCAGGGATCATGCCAAGAACCATGGCGTGCTTCGGAGAAATGTGAGCACCAAATGCGCCAGCGAGAACAACGCGGTCGACCGTATCCGTCTGAAGTTCGTCCATTAGCAAGCGTGCACCAGCGTAAAGTGCTGATTTTGCAAGCTGAATGGCGCGGATGTCACCTTGGGTGACCGTGATCAATGGGCCGTCTTCTGCTGTCCCGTCATAAAGGACGTAAGCGTGTGTCCGGCCTTCGGGGACCGAACGTGTCGTCCCAGTTTGGGCGGCGGAACCAATTAGGCGGGATGCTTCAAGAAAACCGGCGAGGCGCATTTCAGCCACCGCTTCGATAATACCCGAGCCACAAATTCCTGTGACCCCGGTGACGGCGATGGCTTCGGCAAATCCGTCCTCGTTGGACCAGATGTCCGAGCCGATCACGCGAAAGCGCGGTTCCTTTGTGACTGGATCGATTTCGACACGTTCGATAGCGCCCGGTGCTGCGCGTTGCCCGCTGGAAATCTGCGCACCCTCGAAAGCTGGCCCCGTAGGTGACGAGCACGCCAACACGCGGTTCTTGTCACCCAACAGGATTTCGGCGTTGGTGCCAACGTCACAAATCAGGACAAGATCGTCAGATTTGTACGGCTCTTCAGAAAGGGCCACAGCGGCGCAATCGGCACCAACGTGTCCTGCGATGCACGGTAGGATATACGCTTGCGCTTGCGGATTGATCGTCGAGATTCCCAAGTCGCTGGCAGCACAGTTCAGCGCCTCAGATGTCGCGAGCGCAAAGGGCGCCTGACCCAATTCCACGGGATCGATCCCCAACAGAAGGTGGTGCATTACCGGGTTGCAGACGACGGTCGCCTCCACAATCTGCTCTGGCGCAACGTCTGCGTCGCGGGCCAAGTCGCTGGCAAGTACGCCCATGGCATCGTGGACAGCGGCGGTCATTTCCGTATCACCGCCTGGGTTCATCATCGAATAAGAGACGCGGCTCATCAGGTCTTCGCCAAACCGGATCTGTGGGTTCATGATACCGGCGGAGGCTTTGACCTGGCCGTTGCGTAAGTCGCACAGATGCGCGGCGATCGTGGTCGAGCCCAAATCAATCGCCAGACCATAAAGACGATCTTCAAAAAATCCGGGCCAGATATCGATGATCTTCGGGGCGGCTGTTCCGTGCCCTTGGTGAACCGCAACCGTAGCCTTCCAACTGCCTTGGCGCAGAACCGGCTGCAACTTCTTCAGGATCGGAAGGTCCGCGCTGACCCCAGCGATCTCCCAATCGCGTTCGAGCGCTTCGCCCAGTCGCTGAAGATCCCCCGTCGGTTCATGCATGTCCGGTTCGCGCACTTCGACATAGTACAGGCGTGTTGCCGGATTCATTACTATCTCGCGTGCATCGGCGGCCTTGCGAACCACCTGCTTGTGAAACTTGCTTTCGGT